>PLBD01000207.1:558-10619 GCA_003135315.1 Acidobacteriaceae bacterium
CGAATCTCTCCGGGCGCGCCAGAGTTCCTGTTGCCCGTCAGTAAGTTGCGGCTGCTCTGGTCCTCGTTGGATTTCCTCGCTTTTCGGATTGTGCCCTATTTTGTGCCCACCCAACCTCGACATGGGCGATAGCACCGCGTCCTCCGAGCCTCAGGCCACTCCGCGTTTCCGCTACAGCAGGAACTCCAGGCCCGCTCCTTCTGCCGGTTCTGTCGACAAGCGCCCGGAACGAATGGCCTTCTGAAAGGTCTCATAGTCGCGTCGCTGCTGACAAGATCCACCTCAACTTCCTCGCAAGCGAAAACCCAGGCCCAGCGCGGTTTTTTCGGTCATTTCTCCCAGGAAAAAATCTGCTTCCAGTCCTTCTTCATGCTGATGACCGTCCAGCCCTTCGCTTTGGCCTCGTCATACAACGCTTGGGTAAAAGTCCCAACCTTGGAATCGGGCAGCCCCTGTGCCGGGCCATAGGCATACTCGCGTGTGGCGTCGTCGTGCAGCACCATCATCATTAAAGACGCACCACCGCTTGCCTGTGCGTACTCTTCCATCTGCTGGTCGCCGGTTGAGTTGCCGAAGGCCGCCTTCGGGTGGCGTCCGAGGAACAGATAAATGTCTTCCGGCTTGCCGGAGAAATTGTTGTTGAGCAACAGCTTCGGCGGCCGCATCAGCACGCCCTGTCCTTCTTTGTTGTAGGTGTATTGCGTTTCGAGCGCCGAACCGATGACCTGCTCCGGCGGGATACCGTAAACCTGTTGTGAATACGCGCGCACAAAGTCCTGCCCGCCTCCGGTCACGATGTAGGTCTTATAGCCGTTGTCGCGCAGATACTTCATCACCTCCAGCATCGGCTGGTAAACCATCTGCGGAAAAGGCTTGTCGTAACGGGGATGTTTCGCCGTCGCCATCCAGTCCTTGACGATCTGCTGGAACTCTTCCGTGGTCGTGCCGGTGCTGGTTGCCATGCCGATGGCTTCGATGTCCTTCAGGGTGAACTTGTCTATTGCCGCTTTGTCGCCGGTAAGTAGAGCTTTGAACGGCATCTTCGTCTTCCACTCCGGATGCTGTGGCGCCATAGCGCCCACCCGATCAAACATAAACAGCACTTGCGAGTAGATGGGGTGCTCGACCCAGGTTGTGCCGTCCTGGTCGAAGGTGGCGATGCGGTCTTCCGGCGCCACGAATTTCGGATTGCTCTTGTCCGTCGTTGTTTTGACAAAGTCGAGGATCGCCTGCTTCGCGGGCCCATCGTTCCATGAAGGCAGTGGATCAGCGGCAGCATTCGCAGAAGGTTGGCCTGCGGTGGCAGTGGCAGTGGTTGGGTTTGTGGAACAACCGGCAAGAATGAGAATCAGGCAAAAGAATAATGTCGAGAAGAACACTGCAGGGTTTTTCATTTCTATCTCTCCTGATATCGCACGTCGAAATTTCTCCTGGCGAAGCCGGCCGCGAGACCGTCGTCAGATTGCCTACTTCGACGGGGTTGTTGATTGCTGGTCGAGTTGTTTCAGTTTTTCCTCAATCATTTCCTTCTCCTGCGCCTTGGTGAACTGGAGGAACAGGAATTGAATCTGCAGCCGCATGCCCCACGGAGAAGCACCCTCCGGATGAACGACGTTGCCATAGAATTGGCCCGTAATATTGACCGGCTGGAATCCCAGCTTCATGATTCTTCCGACGCCGCCACCCAGCGGCACCACCCATTGATTGCCGCCGCTGGCCCGCCAATTGGCGGTGACGATGGGCGACGTGGTGAAGTACCACCCCTTCTTCATGTTGTAGTTGACGAACCATTGCAGCAGCATCTGGTTCACCACTGCCCGCTCGTGCGGTCCCGCGACCGACCAGACGTTGTTGACCAGCGCGCCAATGACCCAGTGACCTGGAGTGGTCAGCCCAACAACCGAAGGTCCCAGGCTGAACTTTCCCTGGCCGAGCTGCTCGGCGGTGGCTGTTGGAAGCACAAACGCCGGTCCGACGCCCCAAATCAGCTTGCCGGGCTTGGCCGGAGACAGGAACAAGCTGGGATTCAAATCCCCGAAACCAAACCAACCCTGCCTGGGCTCATCATTTGGTTGCCACACGACCGGCAGGATGGTGCGGGTAATCAGGTTCCATTTTTCCGTGATATGAAATGGGATGACGGGTTGGATGTTCAACACGTTTTGGGCACGTGAATAAGGCCCTATGCCGAAAGCGGTGTTGTTCTGGAGCGGGAAGCTGATGAGGTTGGCTACCGGATTCTGCGCAGCTTTGGCCAGAGCCGCCGTTCGGTTCTCATCCGACTCGGGAGCCGCTGGCTTATCCTCGGTGGCCGCGGGCTTTGCCGGCTCGGCAGTGTCCGAAGGTTCGGGAGCGGCTGGCTGTGCCTCAGTGGAAACGAGCTTTAGCTGCGCGGCAGGAGCCGAAGGTTCAGGAGCCGCCGGCTTTTCCCCGGTAGCGACCTGCATTGTCCGCCCGGCAGGGGCTGACTCGTCCTGCGTGATCGCATCCACTCGCTCGATGTCTGGCAACTTCCAGCTTTTGTCTAAGATGGCCTTCTCCGGGCCGTACACGCGGAACCAAGGGAACCACTTCTGACCGGCCTGAGTGTAGAGCCAGTTCGACTCCTTACCGGCAGGCGGTTTCGGACCAAAGTAGATGTCCACCGAACCGTCGGCGTTCTTGGTCAAACTTTTATCGAGCGAGCCAAGCGTGAGGTTTGGTGCGTTCAGGAAGAAGCTCGACGTTTCCAGGCTGTAAACGGTCACAGACCAGAACTCGCGCACGGGAACGTTCGCCGGAACATGGAGACGGTAGTTGTTCGCGCCTTGGAGCGGACTACCGCTGTGATCGTGGAAGGCTCCGAAGTAGAAACTGCCGGTGCCGAGCTTTGCTGTGGGGCAGAAATATTGCGAGAGGGCGATAGCGCGGGAGTCCACATCAAAATAGTTCGGGACCTCCCAATGGAATGCCGTCGGCATGGTGATGGGCGGCGAAGGAACTACCCACCGACTTCCCGGCCACCACGGAGTCGTGTCTGTCGCAGCCTTATCCATTAACCACGCGTGCGCTTCTGCGGCCGTCTCTTTTAATAGGGCCACAGTCGCGGCGTCAGGCTTAAAGTCTTTGCCTTTCTCGATGCCCAGGGGAAGCAGCATGCCCATCATCTGCAGGTCGGCAGGCTGTACCGTCTCCTCATTGAGCATCCGCGCGAGACTGATGAAAAAGCTTTCGTCATACGGAACAAGGCCGTTGTACATGACGTCTGTCATGTCGAGCAGTCGCTGCGTCGGAGGATTGGCGACCTTCGACAGCGGATAGACCTTCACCTTCTGCACCAATGCATTGCCCGCGCTGACATCCGCCTCAGACATCGACGCCAGAATGGAGCGCAACAGCGTCATGGTGTTGTAGGTCTTGGGGCGCACGACGGTGTATCCGGCTGGCACGTCGCCCTTGTAGTCGGGCGGCAGCACCAGGTACTTACCGCCCTTGCCCTCGAAGCCAATGTCCACGAGCGGCACATACCACGCGTCTTCAATGGTGCCGTAGAAGCTCGCGCCTGGAACCGCTGGCGGCAATTCCACCACCACGGGTCCGTCCTGCTTGGTGTTGCAGAAGAAATAGATGTAGCGGGTGTTGACGTTGGGCGTGGGCGACTGGTTCTTCCATCCGCCGCCCTTGGGCCACCAGACGATGTCGTTATAAGTCGCCTTCCCATCACGAAAGGCTGCCTGCTTCACCGCATCCTCGCCCACAAGAGGCAGACCCCAGATGACAGCATCCACTGCGCGGCGTTCTACCGTCCGGCGGTGTAATTGCTCCGGAGTGAAGGATGTCGCGTTTTGAGCTGTGGCCGACTGAACTAATAGCGCCGCACCGATAGCGATCACTAATGTGAACTTTCTCACTAAAGACTCCTTCCACTAGACCAGACATGAATCAAGCCGGAAACGAGGAAGGCACTGGCCCTCCTCGCCCCCGACTTCAGTTGTGCGAACTCTGGCGAGTCGGCGTTTTCAAGTCCTATCTACCCGAGCTAGTCGTCACCCTTGTTGCCTTCCATCTGCTTCAGAATGCCGTCGAGGTTGTAGGTCTCCGGCGCTTGCAGCGGAGGGAACTCCTTAAATGTATAGAGTTCCTTCATCCACAGCAGCTGGCCGATGGGCAGCATGTTCCAGTCGTACAGGTAGGCTGTGGTTGGGGAGGCAAGTGCGCCGCCCAGGGACATGGCTGACTTCGAGTCCGAGAAGCTCACCGTCTGCTCGAACGGATCACGCTTGATGTTCGCAACCAATGTCCAGTGATAGTTCACCAGAGGCAGGAACCAGCCGGTCGCTCCCCCTGGAGCCATCGTGTAATACATCTTCCAGTTTTTGTAACGCACCGCCGATGGCGTTGCTCCGGAGTAATAGAAGAAGACATCGCGCGCCGACTTCTCTGACTTACCTTCCAGATAGTCGCGTTGGTCGAAGCCGTCGAGCATGGTCTTCACGATGCCGGGGTACTTACCGGCCTGGATCTGCTTGTTCAGGTCGTCGCCCTTGGGGCCGCCGGCGATGTCAACAAAGGTGGGCAGCCAGTCTAGTGCGGCAAACATCTCTTTCTTGACCGTGCCCGGCTTGATGTGACCCGGCCAACGGACGACCAGAGGAGAGCGGTAGCCGCCTTCCCAAGCCTCGCCTTTTTGACCTTTGAAGGGAGTGATGCCGCCATCCGGATAGCTCACCGTCTCAGCCCCGTTATCGGTGGTGAAAATCAGGATGGTGTTATCCAGTTGGCCCATCTCTTCCAGCTTTGCCATGACGACGCCAATGTTATCGTCCATTTGCTTCATACCGGCTTCGTTGATGCCCCAGTCCTTGCCGCCCTTGGTGCCTATCATGTCGAGATACTTTTGCGACAGCACCGTGGTGACGTGCATGCGTGCGGGGTTATACCAGACGAAGAACGGCTTGCCGGTCTTCTTGGGGTCGTTGCGGTCGAGGAAGTCGACGACCTTCGCCGAGGTTTCCTCATCCACTGTTTTCGATCGCTCCAGCGACAGAGGACCCTCGTCCTTACAGGTCTGGTTCTTTTCCGTGCCGTCGGAGGAGTGGCACCAGATGACCGGTCGCGGCGGCGTCAGGCAGGTGGTAGTCCTGGGATCCACCGCACCTGGCACCTCGGGAAGTCCCGGTACCGGGGTGTTCTTGCACGGCGGCGCTATGCCCTGTACCGATTCGCTGCTGTTGATGTCGGGGAAGCTCACCTGCTGCATCGCATCCAGGTGATAGAGCCAGCCCCAGTATTCCTGGAAGCCGTGTGCTGTGGGCAGGGAAGCGGTGTGGTCGCCGAGATGGTTCTTGCCGAATTCGCCAGTAGTGTAGCCAAGATCATGAAGGAACACGGCGAGCGCCGGCGTGCCGGGCCGCAGATAGGACGGNNCGGAGGTGCAGCTCTGCATGGCGAGATAGTCCATGAAGATTGCGCCTTCATTGCCGATGCGATCGATGTTGGGGGTTTCCCCGACCATCAGGCCGCGATGGTAGATGCTCGGCTGCATCCAGCCGATGTCATCTCCCATGATGACGACAATGTTGGGCTTCTGAGTGGTTTGTGCGGCAGCAGGAGCCGCACCGACGCCGACCAGGAAACTCGACGCGGCAAACGCTCCTAGCGCGAATCTTCGTACGCTTGCTCCAAAGTCCATTTGGTTCTCCTTAGCTGTTATTCTCTGGAGTCGCTCGCCGCGGCATCCAGTTTCTAGTCTGGTACCAAACATTTTATGTTCTTCAGGTCTCAGCGGCTTGTGATGTAAGTCACCGTTGGTGGCGCTTCCGGTAGTGGGCAAATAGTCAGCGCGATACTACATTTTCCATGAAGGGGAGCCGCGCAAGGTGCGCAGGCTCCAAACAATTAGATTTGAGAGCCGTGAGCCAATGGCTCTTCTTCCAGGACGGGCATACGAAGATTGCGGGTCTCGACACCCTGGACGACGCGCAGCTTGAGGACCTCTATGATCACAAATGTGCTCATCTTCTCTCGGAGCGCGGTGCGGCCGCACCTTAAGCGTCCACTTGAACGCGCGGCCTTCCGAACTTCTTGCCCTTGGCGCGCGCATTGCGCAGACCTGCCTTGACCCGTTCCTGGATTAGCGAAACGCTCGAATTCTGCCATGGCGCCTATGATCTGAAACATGAGGCGGCCAGAAAGCGTGCTGAGATCGAGATTGTCCCGGAGGCCAACGACTGCCTGCTTTCTTGGTCGGTCCCAAAAGGGACTCTTGCGCGCCTGAGTTTTTCCCGCCGGACGCCCGCCCAGGTCGCTTCGCTGTAAAAAGCTCGTCGAACCGAATATCCTATAACCGGAATCGCCGGTTTTCGGCTACACTCTTGTTGTTGTCAGGCGGCTTCAATCCTGGGAGGGCCGAGACCATGAGGGCAATTCTGGTTACCGCAGTAGCAGCCACGCTTTCGCTCGGACAGGCGGTCCACGCCCAGCAAATCAGCGGAGCGTCCTCGGCAACAATACCGCCTATGAACGTACCGTCCATGAACGTGCCTTCGATGGCGGTGCCTTCCATGAACACGTCGTCAAAGACAAGCGCAGGCATACCGACGTCCCCAATTCCGCATTTCTCAATACCGGCGGTTACAGTACCGAAGTCGCCAATACCGCCATCCTCGATACCTTCGTTCGCCATACCGAAGACCGCGATACCTTCGACTGCAATACCCTCGTTCTCCATAACCAGGTCGGCAATACCGTCGTCCTCGATACCGCCATTCTCCTTGCGGGGGGCCACTTCCAGCTCCGGGAGCGTGACGCCGGCCGCCGACGCGACCGCAGCGCCTACGGCAACGCCGTCTCCCAACCCCGAGGGCGCGACCCCTGGCGCCGGGCCGTCAGCAGCGCCTCCAGCAACGCCGTCTGCCAGCCCCGGCAGCGCGACGCCGGGAACGGGGCCGTCGGCGGTGCCTCCAGCCACGCCCGCGGGCACGGGCGATCAGCACCCGTTAAATTAGCGATTCCTTATCTCACCCGCCGGTGCCAAGGCCAACTCCCGCTTCGCCGCTAAGACTGTTATCGGCTTTGAATCAATCATTTACTCGCCTTCCATTACGTTCAACTTGAAGCTTGCTTACGGCCTGTGCCGATTCTTCTTTGGCTTCCCACTTGCCTGAAGAGAAATCGAGCGTCCAGACCGATACCAAGGGCGCGGTCGAGGCCATTGGCCAGATTGGCACCGTGATCGTGCAGATCAACGACATGCCAGAACACCATTGCCAGCGCGATGGAAGAGCGGAGCGCCCTCACCAACGAAATCAGCCGCAATCTGGCGGAGGCGGCGGCAGCTTCGTCCTGATGGCTTTCTGTTCCTCGGATGTGCGGAGACGACCTTGAACCAGGATGCTGAATTTCAGCTGGTTCAGGCCAGGAATTATGTTTGCTACAAACTAAAGGACCGGTGATCTCATGCTTGCGGAAATCAGCAGCGCTGACCTGATAACGATTGTGGATGAAATCTTTGGTTCGATGGCAGGACTGGAGATGGCACCCAGCCCAGCGCTGATTGGCTTCGATACGAGCCACGGATATCTGGTTTCAAGCGTGCAGATCGTGGGCGATTGGCAGGGGGCTGTGCGCCTGGACATCGACCTGGAACTTGCGCGCAGGGCCTGCGCCAACCTGGTGGGAGTCGAACCCGACGCCTTGTCCGCACAGGACATCAGCGACGCGGCCGGCGAGCTGGCTAACATGACCGGGGGAAGCGTGAAGACGCTTTGCGCGCCGACCTCACGACTATCGCTGCCCTCGGTTGCCATGGGACACGATTTTGAATTCACCGTTGCCCAGGGAACCGTGGTGCAGGCAATCTCTTTCTCCCACCCCTGCGGGATGCTGACGGTCAGCGTGATCGAGAAGGAGTCGGCAGGAAACTGACTCGGGCGCGTAACGCCGCCGCCAGGCTTGGCACGGAATTTTCAGGATCGAAGTGACCGCATTGCGTGCAGCGCGCCTTTGACAGGCTGCTGAAAAGCTCCTTTTGGAGTGCCCTGATACAAATCGAATTTACTAAGATGCTCTCAGTGAGCCATCTGCGGCTCCACCCACTTCACCCCCAGCTGGTCATACAGGAACTCCATAAAATAGGTGAACATCGCAATGCGCTGGTCTTCGGCAGAGCCGATGCCGCCATGGCCGGCATTCGAAAAGCTGATGAGCAGCACCGGGTTCTTCGACGCCGTGGCTGCCTGCAAGGCTGCCGCAAACTTGCGCGAGTGCCACGGGTCGACCCGCGGATCATTCTCGCCGACCATCAGCAGGATGCTGGGATACTTCACGCCATCCTGCACATGGTGGTAGGGCGAGTAGGCATAGAGCGCCTTGAACTGCTCCGGGGCCTTCACCGAGCCGTACTCCGTGGTGTTGTACTGACCGTTCTGCGTGGTTTCCGAGCGCAGCATGTCGTACAGTCCGGCGAATGAGGCAACCGCCCGGAACAGGTCTGGGCGCTGGGTCAGCACTGCGCCCATCAGCAGGCCGCCATTGCTGCCGCCCTCGATGCCCAGCTTCGACGGATTGGTATATTTTGCCTGGATCAGGTGCTCGGCGCAGGCGATGAAGTCGTCGAAGACATTCTGTTTGTGCGTGAGCATGCCCTGCTGATGCCACTGTTCGCCAAACTCGCCGCCGCCGCGCAGGTTGGCGATGGCCGTCACTCCGCCGGCCTCCAGCCAGGGAAGAAGCTCGGGATCGAACTCCGGCGTCATGCTGAACCCGAATCCTCCGTAGCCGGTGAGCATGGCAGGATTTTGTCCATTCAGCTTGGTCCCCTTGCGGCGAAAGACGGTGAGCGGGACCTTGGTTCCATCCTTTGAAACTGCCGTCTCGCGCGCGACCTCAATTCCCGCGAAGCTGACGGGTGAGGTCTCGCGCATGGCAGTTGCGGTCACCTTCTTGGAGGCGGCGTCGTAACGGAACCATGCCATGGGATCGACGTAGCTGACGTTGCCGAACAGAATCTCATCGCCCTGCAACGGCAGGATCTGGGTGATGGTAGAAACCGGCTCCGAGGGAACCGTGCCCAAGTCCCGTCCGTCATGATCGAAGATGCGGATTTCGGTTGGGCCGCCGACCAGTTCGGTAACGTAGAGGCGGGTCGCGGTTGGCACGAAGCTGGGTTGCAGGCCGGCCAGCGAGAAGCGGAAGTCCTGGATCACGGCCGCGCTCTCCGGCACGATCACCTTCGCGTTCTTCAGATCGGGCGAGGCCAGCGGCACGCGCAGCAGTTTGCCGTGCGGCGCACGATCGCGCGAAAGCATGTACAGCGCGTCGTCGCCAATGGCGATTGCCTTGATGCCGTCAGAGAACTGGGTAATCTGCGTCCATTTGCCATCGGGACCGCAGAGGTAGTGCGCGTAATCGCCGCCGTCTCCGTTCTCCACCGTAGCCAGCAGATACTTGCCGTCGCGGCTGGCGCTGAGCGTGGTCTCGGCAATTCGCGGCCAGTCTTTGCCAATCACGTAGGTATCTTGCGTCGCGGCCGTGCCCAGCTTGTGGAAATAGATCTGCTGGTAGAAGTTCAAGTCCTCCGGTGCACGTTCGCCCGCGCTGGGATAGTGCGTGTAGTAGAAGCCGCTGCCGTCGGTATTCCATATCAGGCTGCCGCCGCCGATGGCGGTAACGTGGGGCACGACATCGGGCAGTGCCTGCCCGGTAGCCACGTCGTACACATGTACTGTCCCCGACTCCGTCCCGCCCTGCGCCAGCGACATCGCAACCTTGCTGCCGTCCTGCGACGGCACGTAGAACTGAATGGCCGTGGAGTTGGTGGAATCAACTTGCATGGGATCGAGCACCAAGTGCCTGGAGGCCAGGTCGTCTGGCGATCGCAGCGTGACCAGCATGTCCTGCTGCTTGTGCGCTTGCGAGTTCATGGCAAACAGGATGCCGCCGCGGATCTCGAGGTCGTAAAAGCTGGGGGAACTGGTGTCGGCCAAAGTTTTCAGGAATTGCTTTATCTCGTTGTGGATCGGCTGCGCGTCCAGGATGGCGCGGGCGTGGGCATTCTCGGCTTCTGTCCAGGCAACCACCGC
>PLBD01000060.1 GCA_003135315.1 Acidobacteriaceae bacterium
ACTTCGGCGAGATTCGCACCCCGGTCTTCGAGGACACTTCGCTCTTTGCCCGCGGCGTGGGCGAAGAAACCGACATCGTCTCCAAGGAAATGTACAGCTGGGAAGACCGCGCACGCGCGCAGAGCGAGAAGGCGCAGAGCCTGACGCTGCGCCCGGAGAACACCGCCGGCGTGGTGCGCGCCTACATCGAGCACAAGCTGGGCGAGACCGGCGACCTGCAGAAGCTCTACTACATCGGGCCGCAGTTTCGCCGTGAGCGTCCGCAGAAAGGACGCTATCGCCAGTTCTTCCAAATCGGCGCTGAGATTATCGGGCCGCCGAGTGCGGGCAGCGAATCGCCGGCGCGCGATGCCGAAGTGCTGGAGATGCTGGCCACGTTGCTCGACGAGGTCGGCTTGACCGACTGGCAATTGCAACTGAATTCGGTCGGCTGTGCCGAAGATCGGGCGCGCTACAACCAGGCGCTGCGCGAAGCGCTGCAGCCGGTGGTCCATTTGATGTGCGCCGACTGCCAGCGCCGTGCCGAAACCAATCCGCTGCGCGTGCTCGACTGCAAAGATCCCGAAGATCAGCCCATCATTGAGAAGCTGCCGAAGATCAGCGAATATCTCGATGAGCCTTGCCGCGAGCACTTCGCCGCCGTGCGCGCGATGCTCGATGCGGTGGGCGTGCCGTATTCCATCAACGAGCGCATGGTGCGCGGGCTGGACTACTACACGCGCACCACGTTCGAATTCACGCACGGCGGCCTGGGCGCGCAGAGTGCAGTGCTCGGCGGCGGCCGATACGATGGTTTGTCCGAATCGCTTGAGGGGCCGAAGGCGCCGGGCATCGGCTTCGCGATTGGCGAAGATCGTCTGATTCTCGCGCTGCAATCGCAGGGCGAGCCGCCGAAAGAAAAGTTGCAGGCGTTTGTGGCTCCGCTGGGCGCGGGGATGAATGCCCACGCCATGAAGCTCGCTCGCGAGTTGCGGCGCGCCGGAGTTAGCGCCGATCTCGGCGACGAGGACTTCCGGCTGAAAAAATCGTTCGAGACTGCGGAAAAAGCCGGCGCGAAGTACATTGTGATCGTCGGCGAAAACGAACTTGCTGCCGATACCTTCACGGTGAAGAATCTTGCCAGCGGCGAACAAGTGAAGGTCCCGCGTGTCCAACTCGTCGAGTACCTACGGGGGTAGATTCCAGCACTCAGCATTTGCGTGTGCTGGCGAGTCCCAGATTTCTAATGCGGCTCCGAAAAAAATCCACATTGTCCAGGCTGCAACCATCTTGAAATTTCCAGGACCCAATGTTCGGCAACTACTTCACTCACGGCAAGGCCGCTGAATCCCTGGCCGGGGACCGCGCCCGCATGGTCGACACGCAGCTCCGCTCGCGCGGCATTCGCGATGAGCGCCTTTTGGCCGCGATGGCCAAGGTTCCGCGGGAAGAGTTCATTTCTAGCGAAGACGTGGCCGACGCCTATGGAGATTTCCCTCTGCCCATCGGCGCGGGTCAGACCATTTCCCAGCCCTACATCGTTGCCGCCATGGTCGAGGCGTTGGAGGTGAATCCCGAAGATCGCGTGCTCGAGGTCGGCACCGGCACGGGATATGAGGCGGCCATCCTCGCCGAGTTGGCGGCGGATGTGTGGACCATCGAACGCCACGCCGAACTGGTCGACAAAGCGCGGGAAATTTTGCAGAGACTGGGCTATGCGGACGTTCACGTCCTGCACGGCGACGGAAGCCTCGGTCTAGGAGAGCACGCTCCGTTCAACAAGATTCTGGTTGCAGCGGCGGCGCCGCGCGTGCCCGAGACTTTAGTCTCTCAACTGGCCGACGGCGGCCGCTTGGTCGTGCCCGTAGGCAGTCGCTCCGAACAGCAAGTGGAAGTCATGCGAAAGCTGGGGGACCAGATCTCCATCACCAAACATGACCGCTGCCGCTTTGTGCCGCTGGTCGGAGCGCAGGGCTGGGAGCTGTAGCAGCCTGTAATGAGGCTGCTGCCAAACTCAGATCCAGAATTGGGTGGTGGATAGATTGGCGTGGCCAGGCGATGAAACAGCCGCAACGCTGCGGAATGGTGTTAGGCGGGGGCGTCANNCCCCCCGCTCCGGTGGGAGAAAATGTGAGCCGCAGTGCGGCGACATGAACTTTCATAACAGCCTCGTAATCTCGCAGGCAATTGCACGTTCGCCTCAGTGCATAAACAATCCGCTCACGGTACAGATCACCCCGAGACCTGCCAGAACGCAGCCAAAGTACCAGAAGCCGCGCTTGTCGGTGAGCAGCGTGATAGACGTGACCACCAGCGCAATCTCCAGCAGCACCTCGCCCAGGTCGAAGCGGTTGGCGCGGCTGCTTGTGGTCTGCACCTCGGCTTCCAGGCTGCGAGCCTCGCCCTGGATCTCCGTCTGCTGCTCGCGGTACTTGTCGATCTCCTCGTGAAAGTGCTTGCGGACCTCGGCGGTGCGGTCTGCGTTCGTATTTCCCATGGCGGTAAGTAGTTCATCCAGCGCCTCCAGGTTATTGCGCCGCATGTTCTTCGCCTGGTAGTAGCTCCATTGATCGGTGGCCCGGG
>PLBD01000155.1 GCA_003135315.1 Acidobacteriaceae bacterium
ATTGCTCGTCGGGCGGTGAGTACCCGGCGGTAGCGGCAATGATGGCTGCCTCGAATGCCTTGAGTCGCTCGCCGGCGTCTGCAATCCACCAGCGCGCACTGGACCTTTCGAGATTCGCGTGATGGTCGAGCATATCCTGCACCGCCTGCACGGACACACCGTATCGTGCACGGTGCTCGGGATCGCAATGCGCGCGCCCGAGCTTGTCGCGGGCGGAAAACAACCAGTCGCCGTGGCGGGTACAAGAAATTCGGCCGGCGTGCAGCCACGCTCCCTGCAGGTAAGCGAAACCTTGCAAGCGCTGGCCTTCGATCCAGCATGGTCTGCATGATTTCGCGTATTGGACCCGCCCAGTTTCGGGTTAATGGACCCACCTTGCATGGGTTACCGGCGGAGCCGCGGTTTGAGAGTTCTACGCGTCCTTTTCATTTTACGCCTCAGCCCCTGTGACGATCTTCTGCACCACAGCGACTTGCAGGTCCTCTATCCTCTTGATCGCTACGTCAATGTCGCGCGTGTCCAGCTCTTCCAACAGCCCCATTCTGTGGAACGCGCCGATCGTGAGCGTGTATTGCGTGGCCTTTCCAGGCGGTCGAAAAACGATTGCGGTAGCGCCGCCGACGGTGCATTTCAACTGATGATCGGTCGCGCCGACTATGAGANNTGCGTCGACAGATCAACAACGATCTCAACTTCGCATTTGACCCCGAATAACCGATCCTTGAACGAGGTGGCATACCTTGACCCCGAGCGAGTTACCGCATTGTCCATTTCTCCTCCGACGTATTCCATGCAGTGCAACCGAGGCTCCGGTTGGAGTTGGAGCCTTCCCCCGATCCGGATCGACCGCCACATTGGAACGCTAAGCGTGGTGACTTCACCATCGACTGCTACCCCGCGGAATCGATTGCTGTGAGAGTTTGGTCACAATGCTGGAGGCTTTCGCGCGTTAACAATGGCCCATTGTGAGCGAGGCTACAATTTAAGGCCATCTAACCGACCGTACGACCTCTATATTGGGTCTGTCCAAATTCAGGGCCCCCGCGTTCGCAAAACGCATGGAATACGGATACCGTCTTCGAAGAAAGCGAAATTCCGGATCCAGAGAATTCGAAGACTTCAACTTCTACGATCCGATCTATCGAGCCGCGAATTTAGTCGAGGTCGAACCGCGTAAAGAAATTCGTCGAATTCAATGTAATTAAATACTCCGGCTCGTCGTCTACCCCCGCATTCCCTTCCGGTTAGTCGGGCGGTTCATCGGGCGGATGGTCGTCGCAATCTTTAATTTCTCCCACATTGTCGTCGTGTTCCCTCCCTTATCCTGTACGGGTGGTCCTCCCTGTGCAGTAGCGGGGCTAGGGGACCGTGCAAGCATCTCGGGCGTAAGGTCGATTCCGCCGATCGCATTGTTCCAAAGTGCTTGAACACTGTATATCGGCCCCCACGGAAATCCCCACCACCCAAGCGCTAATGTAATAATGGAAAACCCGACGCGCGGAGCAAGTGCGGTGTGCCCAGGCCGTATCAAATAGACGTCCGATGATCGTTTGAAGGTCATGAATATCACCGAAACGCAGTATTGGAATACTACAAACTTCGCGCCCCGTTCGACAGCCGAGTGTATTTCGTCGACTGTAAGGTTTTCGGTTCCGATAATGTTCATGTCACCTCCCACGTGCGCCGCACCGGCGCGCCCTCGATATTTTCAATCGACTATACGCCACCGCGTCATCCAGACCGCCTAGCGTATTTTCGGTCCTTCGCATCATAGGCTGCCACTCCGGTCACGGTAGAAACCGAGAACAAGTGCACGGATTGCGGCAGTGATGTTCGTAACTAAGGGAAATAAGTCTAGAATTATCAATTCGCTATGGATGGATCGGCTCTAACTGAGCGTCGAAAGGGACACAGATGGGAATTCTTCAGCCGGGAGCAATGCTTCGAGAGACCTATGAGGTGGAGCGGTTCCTCGGCGAAGGGGCGTTTGCCGAGGTGTACCGAGTAAAGCACCGCTTCCTAGGCCGCCAAGCGCTCAAGGTTATGAAGCGCACCGGCATGAGCATGGCGGATATCCAGGAGATGCTCGGTGAAGCCATCCTTCTCTCGCGGATAGGCCATCCAAATATTGTGCGAGTATTTGATGCTAACGTTTTCGACACCGAGACTGGTCCGTGTGGTTACTTCACGATGGAGTATGTGGCGGGCGGAAGCCTGCAGAAGTTTTGGCAGTCTTTTGGTGCGGACCTCATTCCGGTTGCGACGGTCCTCGACCTCATTAAGCAGGTCTGCCGCGGCCTCGCGCTTGCCCACCTCGAGAGCCCACCGATCGTGCACCGGGACATCAAACCGCAGAACATCCTCGTCGGCTATGAAGCCGAGGGGTTACGCGCCCGCGTCAGCGACTTTGGTCTCGCGAAGGCCGTCAACCCCCTGACGCTACTCGCGACCACCGCGGGCACCGTTGCGTTCAAGCCGCCGGAGGCCTTCGCTGAAAGACAAGGTGACTCGTGCGCGAGCGATGTCTGGGCTATCGGCGCAAAGCTCTATATGCTTTTGACTGACAAGCTCCCATTCGACCGCGACGCTGTCTCAGCCGATGCACCCCCTCGAACCACCGCGCTACTCGTGCCACCATCGAGAATAAATCCTAACGTTACTACGAGTCTCGACCATGTGCTCGCGCGGGCCCTCAAGCCCGACTCACGGGAGCGATACCAGAATGCCGAGGAGCTTCTCCAGGCGATTGAGGCTGCGGAGACCGCAAAATTACCCGCGGGGACCGCACGGTCGTCTGCCGACGGGGGGTCGAAGGCGGCCCTCGGCGACTACTCAGGAACCGACGAGGAAGAGGCAAAGCGACTCGCCGCGAAGGCACTCGATTGCCGACGAACCGGCCGGCTCACAGAGGCCGCGGACATCATGGAGGAGTCCTTCAACAAGTCATCTGCGCTTCGTGACAAGTACACGGAAGCAGTCAAGTTATGGCGCCGCGGAATAGCAATGTAGTCCGTGCCATGGAATCTAACGCCGCCTCTGCCCCGCGAATCGACACCACCGGTACACCGGAGTGCGATCTGCTCCTTAAGATTGCGGACCCGGACGTATACCGGAAGAACCCGTTCCGCGTCCTCGGGCTTCCTGTTGATACCTCGCTCCGTGCCGCGGCAAAGGAGGTAAGCCGCCGCAAGATGTTAGCCGAGCTCGGTCAAGCGGAATCTGGCGTAGGTCGGCTCGAGATACGTCCCGCCCCTACTGTCGATGATCTTCGTGCGGCCGAGGAAGTCCTACACGATCCGGCCCAGCGCTTGGTGCATGAGCTTTTCTGGTTCTGGCCGCTCGATCCGCTCTCGGGCCAACCCGACCCTGCCATGGAGGCACTCAAAAGCGGCAATCTGAAGGCGGCAGCAGCAATCTGGGATGTCGCCCGGAAGGATCCTGGAACCACAGCATCTCGCCTGGCAATCGCGAAGCACAATATCGCGGTGCGCTGGCACTTCCATGTGCTGGATCTCGAGGCGACGACCGGTGGAAAGTGCTGGGACGACCCGCAGGCCGACAACATTCGGAAAACTTGGGTCGTGGCTCAAACGTATTGGAATGACAGCGCTCACAGCGATGCGATCTGGAACGCACTCTGCGCTCGAGTAATCGCCCTTAACGACGATCGCGCCTCGCTCGAATTTGTGCAGTCGATGCGCAAGACAATCGGCCGCGCACTTGTAAGGATCAATGCGACACTGGCACTTCGCTACGTCGACCTCGACGCCGGCACAGCCGCAATCGCGCATCTCACGCTACTGCTAGAATCCCCGAATTACGTCAACAATTCTTCGGCGGTGGACGAGTTCCTCATCACGCCCCTCAAAGAGGGCGTCCGGCAGCGCATCCGGGATGCCGAAACGGCGCGAAGTGATCCATCCCAGGCGAACGGCGCCGCCCACCGGCTCGTCGCAAAATTCTCAAGCTATCTGCCGATCCTAACGAAGCTCATGGCCGGACGCGATGGTTACGATCTCTCAGGATTATTTGACGAGGTTGTAAGCGCATGCCTGTCCTGCGCCATCGCGTACTACAACGCGACGGACGACGGAGCGGCATCGTTAACAATTCTCGAAACGATTCTGCCGTTAGCCCGGTCCGAGGCGATTCGGGTCAAAGTCGAAGAAAATATCGCAGCCGCAAAGAGCTATCTTCTTGCCGACAAGTTAGCACCCCTGCATGAGCCCCTGACGGCCATTGAGGAAAGCAAGGAAGCCCCTTACAACCGACTTGCCGAGTTTGACCTGACAATCGAACCGTTGGTAGCGAAACTGGGGGCAATCCTAACGGCGACCGGCCCAGTGCAGGATCTCATCTCCGATCGGATCGCGCGGCTCCTCAGGGATATATCTATCGATGCGTGGAACACTACGAAGGATAATCGCACAGCGTTTGATGCCCTCAGTCGTGCCGACAAATTCGCGAGGTCCGCGGCTGTTAAGGCGCAGCTTGCGACAGATCGGGCGACACTCGTGCGGGTGTATGCCGAGCATCGGCGTGACCAGCAGGCGAAGAAGAACAAGAAATACGGTTGGTTCGCCGCCGCAGTGGTCGTCGCGGCGATTGTCATCGCTGTGAACGTGAACGATAGTTCCCCTCAGCACGAGGCAGCACAGCCTGCTCATTCGGCCGGAATCCCGGCGCCGGTTGCGACGCCGGTTCCGACACCCGACGCGACACGAACCTACAGTGTTCCTCACTACATGACCGAGGAACTCAGCCGGGATCGTGCGGCGGTCGAGGCCGCGCAGGCTGCTGCCGATTCTCTTGACAAGCAGCTCACGGTCGCGCGTACGGAACTGGAAGCAAAGCAGGCGGAAGTGCAGGCGGCCCAAACTGAGCTCGATANNGGAAGTACAGTTGGCCCAGACTGAGCTCGATAGTTTAGGCGCGAAAATCGAACGAGCCCGACCCTATGTATCGAACGGAGATGATGCGGCGGTGAATCGTTTCAACAACGACGTCGCGAAGTACAACCGGATGGTAAAGCGAGTACAACAGATGGTAGCGGGCTCGGATGCACTCGTGGATCCGTACAATGCCCTGCTTGCACGCACAAAGGCGAAATCTGATGAAGCGAACCGGCTCGTCGACGCCTACAACAGGAAGCTCGCCCAGGTTGGGCATTAGGATCGTTGCGGTGTTTCAGTAATCTATGGGAGCATGAATGAAAATTCGCGTGCCGCGCCACTTTGGCGCCAACCCGCCCGCGGGGCCAGCTGGCGAGCCGCCTCAAATGGACGCAACGGACGGACAGTCGTCGATCCAGGCCATACCCATCGACGGCGCGCAGTTTGTTTCATTCCTTGCGGACGTCGCGACGAACGCGTGGAAGGGCCAAATGCGGCTCAGAACGTTGCCAGGCGAAGACCTCCTCTCGGACCGAAAGCGTCTCGAACGAAATTTCGAGGCGATCCTCTCAAGCTTGGAGAGCTTCGGCGTGCTGGTAAAGGATCACACTGGGGAGGCCTACGACTACGGTCAGGCACTGAAGGTGGTCGCATCGCAGCCGCAGAATGGCCTCACTAGAGAAGTGGTTACGGAGACGATCCGCCCGACAGTCTACTGGCGAGAGAATATCATTCAGCGGGGTGAAGTTGTCATCGCCACCCCCCAAGAGGAAGGCTAGACATGGCGCGCGGAACGATAGACTTCGGCATCGATCTGGGCACGAC
>PLBD01000182.1 GCA_003135315.1 Acidobacteriaceae bacterium
GGCTTGGCTTTATTGGCGCCAGTGAAGGCCCCGGGCTCGTAGCCGAAAAGCTCGCTCTCCAGCAGCTCGCTGGGAACGGCGGCGCAATTTACCTTCAGAAAGGTGCGATGGGCGCGATCGGAATACTTGTGGATGAGGCGGGCCAGGACTTCTTTGCCGGTGCCGCTTTCGCCCAGTAAGAGTACGGGAAAATCGTATTTGGCCACTTGCATGGCATGGGCGCGAAGCTGCCGCATCAGCGGCGTGGCGGAGAAGAAATACACGCCCTCGCCGACTTCGAGAGCGTCGCCCGCGCCGGGCGCGGCGGGATCCGTGTTCTCCAGACAGAAACGCAGGACCTCGTCCATTTCTTCCTTCTGGACGGGCTTGGAAAGATAGTCTTGCGCGCCCAGACGCATGGCTTGCGCCACTTTGCGGGTGTCGCGCACACAAGACAGCATGACAACCTTGGTGGAGGGACGGGCTTCACGGATGCGCTGCAGCGTCTCCAAGCCGTCAGCGCCAGGCATCACCATGTCGAGCAGCACCAGGTCAGGGCTGTCGCGCTGGACCTTGTCGACGGCCTCCAGACCGTTGGAGGCGGTGGAAACGCGATAGGAGTCCAACTCCAGAACTGTCTGGAGATACCGCAACATGCTGGGTTCGTCGTCTACGACAAGAATGTGGGAAGTGCTCATTGCTCCTCCGCTGGGCGTTCGGGTGGAGGATTCAGCAACATCAGGAAGGAAAACTTGCTGCCTGTGCCTGGCTCGCTCTCGACCCATATCTTGCCGCCAGCCGACTGCACCAGGCGGCGGGCAATGGCGAGACCGAGGCCGTGACCTTCGGCGCGCATACCCTGAGGGACTAAACGGAAATACTCGTCGAAGATCTCCTGCTGAAACTCGGGTGCGATACCCGGACCGGTGTCAGAGACCGAAATGCGGCAGCTGTTGGGCGCGTTCACTCGCTGGCGGCGGCGTTCGACGACCGGCGGTCGTGCTACTGTCCGCCGCTCCCAGAAGTACGGCTCCACGTGCAGCCACACCGTTCCGGAAGCCGGCGTGTACTTCATGGCATTGTCGAGCAGGTTGGAAACGACGTGCTGAATCTTGTAGTGATCGAAGGGAAACGGCTCCAGTTTGTCGCTGGGCAGAAAGTAGAAGGCGATGGCCTTTTCCTGAAAACGTTGCGACCAGACTTCGGCGATCTCGCGAACGCAGGCGTTGATGTCGCCGACCTCGTAGTGCAATTCGAGGCGGTCAACCTTGAGAGCGGTGTAGGTCAACAGGTTCTGAATGAAATTGGACAGGCGCGCGCCATTGGCCTGCATCTCGGTCAGAACTTCCATCTGGCGAGGGCTTAAAGGGCCGAGTTTTTCCGACAACAGGAGGTGCAGATAGCCTGCCATGATCGCCAGCGGCGTCTTCAGTTCGTGGGCCGCGGAAGCCAGGGCATCGCGGCAGCAGCTGCAATGCTCGTGGGTAGCAGCCTCAGGCTGTTGCTCTAGCGGCATCTTTGCCGGCGGCATGGGGATAACCCCCTTCCGGTGCCCGTGAGGCGAGGGCGAGTCCATGGCGTCCCCAGGATCAATTCCCGATCTGTGTTGTACAGGCATATTCTCGACAAAAGTCGGCCTTAGGTTTAATCGATTTGCGAAGTCCTCGGGAGATAGAGCTGGAACACTCTACAGGGGGAGAACTGATCTTACCGCAAACCCGTGCATTGTCAATGCCAAACTGATTAATTCTTGGACAAAGTGGGTAATTGGATGCCCTTTTCCGGAAGTCATTTGCACCTCAATCGGGTATTCCTGTTCCGCTCTAGCGCAAGAGATTGCACCGTGCGGCTCAGCACCTGCCCTGGCAACTTGGTTCTATGCCAAACAAAGGAAACCGTTTGAGTTGAATCGGACATTTGGTTATCGATGTGCGTCACACACTTGTAATGTAGGAGTCTGGCCTTTGCGTCGAACCGTATCCGTTGCCGAGCGCCGCGGTTGGGACCGGTTGCCTATTTCCATTCCCTTTTTCGTGCGGGGCAAGAATTCCAATGGGGAAGAATTTCTGGAGTTCGCCACCGCGCTAAATCTCTCTGCCGGCGGCGTTTTGTTGGCGACTCGTCGGTATTTGGACCCCGGTACGGAGATCACGCTGGAAATTCCGGTTGCGTTGGTCAACAAGGCGCAACTTCCTCGATCCGTGTCCCTCTTACGTGCCACCGTCTTGCGATGTACGGCCGACCGGCAGTACTTTCTATTGGGACTTCAGTTCCAGGAACCGCTCATAGATCAAGCTAATGGACTGGAAGTCGGCAAGGGCCGCGCCGTTGGGAAACACAGTTCCTCCGAGTGAAAACTTTTTCACATTTATAGCGCAATATGGTTCTCTTCTGGCCTTTTCTAAACCAGTTGTAATCCCCAACCTGATAAAGTAATATTCTTATCCACAGCAGCTTACAGCGGATATGCGCATTTTATTGCAATGTGCAGGAACTTGGCGCAATAAATGCAAATCATTAGCACGATACATCCTAAACCGAACGCGCGAGAAGCGAGAATGCCACTATTGGCGGGCTCGAACAACGAGAGTGCAATCACGGCGCAACAGCTCCCCCCAGAGCCCGTGATCTTCGGGCAGACGCCCGCCATGCGCGATGTTCGCCAGAAGCTGGAGCGAGTTGCTGCGTCCAATCTTTCGGTATTGANNGCTTCTCGAAAGCGAACTGTTCGGCTATGAGCGCGGCGCATTTACCGGCGCCTTCAACCCCAAACCGGGTAGAGTGGAAATGGCGCATCGCGGCACACTGTTCCTGGATGAAATTGCCGAGCTGGATGCGATGTTGCAGGCCAAACTTCTGCAGCTGCTGCAAGACGGGCAGTTCAGCCGGATTGGCGCTCAGGAAGACAAGAAGGTGGAAGTGCGGGTGGTGTGCAGCACTAACCGCGAGCTGCACGAGGAGATTGAGCAAGGCAACTTCCGTCCCGACCTGTTTTACCGGATCGCGACCATGACCATCCACCTGCCGCCTTTAAGGGAGCGGGCCGTGGACCTGCCGATCATCTGCGATTACCTGCTCCAGTACTACAACGAAAAGTTGAACGGGCGGGTGGTGATGGTGCGGCCGGCGCTGATGGCAAAGATGCAGCGCTACTCCTGGCCGGGCAATATCCGGCAGCTGGAGAACCTAGTCAAGCGCTATGTAGTCATGGGCACCGAAGATGTGATTCTGAGCGAACTGCTGGAGCCCAACGAGCGCGATGCCGTAGACACCCTGGTGCTGGAAGGTCCGGTGTCGCTGAAGAAATTGACCCGGCAGACCGTGCGCAAACTGGAAGCCCGTATTATCCTGAATGCGCTGCACGCCAACAACTGGAACCGCAAGAAAGCGGCGCGCTCGCTGGATATAAGCTACCGCGCCCTGCTGTACAAACTGAAGGAAGTTGGAATTCCGCAACGGCGTTCCAGTACCGCCGCAAAACACGAAGAAGACGGGGTCGAGTAAACCACCGAGGTGAGAGATGTATTGGGAGCGACAGACTTTGGGGAAACGAATTTTCATAGTTACGGCAATTTTGATGCTTGGGCTGTGGACGCTGGCAGCCTATGGGCAGGACAATACGGCGCCGCCGGCACCCGATTCCACGACCGCTGCCAAGCCGGTCATTCCTGACAGCTCCAGCGGGAGCGCTGGCGGCGGAAAAGACGTAGCCAAGACCACAACGCTGCCGGCCGCGGGCAGTCCGCACCCGCACGTAGCCAATGTTCGCCCCGACACCTACGTTATCGGCGTTGGTGATGTGTTGGAGATCAACGTTTGGAAAGAGGGCGAACTCTCCAAGAATGTCGGCGTACGCCCGGATGGAATGATCACGCTGCCTTTAATCGGCGAGATGAAGGCCATCGGCTTGACTCCGGTCCAGTTGCAGGAACAGATCACGGCCTCGCTGCAGAAAGTGATGTCGGACCCGCAGGTCGTGGTGATGGTCGGCGCCGTCAACAGCCTCAGCTTTAACATCATGGGCCAGGTTTACAAGCCGGGATTCTTCCCCCTGTCCCGGCCGATCACGATCCTGGACGCCATCGCGCTGAGCGGCGGCTTCCGCGACTTTGCCAAGCAAAAGAAGATTTATATTTTGCGCACGGCTCCGGATGGTACGCAGCAGAAGATCCACTTCAACTACAAGCAGGTGATCAAGGGTCAGAACATGTCGCAGAACATCCTGGTCGAACCTCGCGATACCATCGTGGTGCCGTAAAACGCCGGGTTCCTCGGGGCGATAGGAGGATGAGATGAAACGGCAACTAAGACCAGTTTTGGCCGCAGTCGCGCTGTTCTGCGCGCCGCTGGCCTGGTCGCAGCAGAGCGGGTCCACGGACTCGGGGGTAAGCACGCCGAACGCTCCGCAGCAGGCCGGTTCTCCAGCGGGACAAAGCGGGACGCAGGGTACGCCGCAAAGCACGCCGGCGGACCCGGCGCAAAACGGCTGGCCGGATGCGACGCCGCAAAGCCCATCATCGAGTGCGCCGCAAAACGGTGCGAGCGGTGCGCAGGATACATCAGGACAAAACGGATCAACGGATGCGTCGCAGAACGGAGCGCAGGACACCTCAGGGCAAGCGCAAGGCGGCGGGGGCGGGGTGGACGACACCTCGCTGTCGGGTTTGGGAGGCCCGCAAGCTACGTTCTCCCATCCGGAGAAGCTGCCGGCCATGAGCCTGTTCAGCGACACCGTGTCGCATACCGGCTACACCTTTACCGCTTCGGCCGGTGAGGTAGCCCAATATCTCTCGGGCGGGTACGGGAATTCGCAGGCATACTGGGACAATCTGAACCTGGTCAACGCCGGCCTCAATATCGTGCAAGCGCGACCCACGTTTATGTGGTCGCTGGGTTATAACGGCGGCATCAGCACGACCACGGGTTCGGTTTATTCCACGTACTCGAACTTAAACCAAGCCGTCAATGCGCACATCATCTGGGCATTTGCGAAGCGTTGGCAGTTCCGCTTCAAGGACAATTATTTTTACTCGGATGATCCGTTCCAGCCGTTCTTCACCTTTCTGGGTGCGCCCGCGCCGAACAATCCCAATCCGGTCATTTACTTTCCGCAAACCGTATTGGAGCAGAACCAGGGGACGGCCGACATAACCTATATGTTGGGAGCCCACGATACCATCGATGTTTATGGCGCCGAGAGTTTTCAGCACTATCTCAGGGGCATCCCTACGTCGTCGGGCGTCTACAATCCAGGCTCGCTGTGGAATTCGACCACCTACTCCGGCGGATCGTTCTACCAGCATTTGTTTAGCCCCAGATTAAGCGCCGGGACGGGATATATCTTCACTGCCATGGATTTTGGGCACGGACAATCGCGGGCCGGCGTGCAGACGTTCCAGACCTTTGTCAACTTCAAGATCAGCCCCCGGATGACGATTTCCGGATGGGTAGGACCGGAGCGGACGGGCACCAAGGACGTTGTGCCGCTGATTTGCTTCCCCAGCGGCTGCCTGGTGGAGGTACAGCACAGCGTTTACTGGAACGTCGCCGAGGGAGCCACCTTCAGCTGGGCAGCCCCGCACGGCAATTCTTTCGGTGCGCAGTACAGCCACAGCATCACCAACGGCGGCGGCTTGTTTGGCGCGGTGCGTTTCTACCAGGCGGTGGCGACGTACAACCGGCTGCTGAATCGCAACTGGAACTTCGCGGCTGGATTTCTGTACAGCAACAGTGTGTCGATTTCGACCTACAGCGGCCAGAGTTATCTGCATAGCGTGCAGGGGACGGCGACGTTCTCCCGCAAGATCAATCAGGACTGGAACCTCAGTACCTACTATGCGCTCATCCATCAAGATCAAAACTACTATGGCAATCTGGGAGTGCCGACCTCCGTTCTCACCAGCGGTATAGGAGTGACGGTTCAGTATTCCTGGAATCATTCTTTGGGACGGTGACTTATGGTGCAGGAATTTGACGATCAGAGAACAGGACAGGGCTTTGACGAGTATTGGGCGATCGTGCTCCGCCGCAAGTGGTGGATCCTGGGGCCGCTCTTCTTCGGATGGCTGATCGTTTTCGCCTCCGCGTGGTTCTTGCCGGCCACCTATATCTCGGAGAGCACGGTCCTGGTGGAACCGCCCAAGGTGCCCAGCAACCTGGTCGAGCCCAACGTGCAGGTGGACCTGGCGGACCGGGTGCAAAGCATGAGCACGCAGGTGGAAAGCCGCACGCGTCTGCTCAACCTTATCCAGCGCTTTAACCTGTATCCCGGTTACGCCAGCTCGCCGGACGATCAGGTGGTCAAGATGCGCGACGATATCAAGATGGAGCTGATCAAGAGCGAGGCGCAAACCTCAGGCAAAGCGGAAATCGTCGCGTTCAAGGTGTCGTTTAAGGCGCCCAGTGCCGACGTCGCCCAGAAGGTGACTATTGCCCTGACTTCGTTCTTCGTGGACGAGAACGTGCGCGCCAGCCAGGAGCAGTCGGAAGCGACTACGCTCTTCCTGGACTCCCAGGTCAGGGCGGTGGGGCAGACCCTGGCGGACGAAGAAGCCAAACTGCGGGCCTTTGAAGCTGAACACGACGGTTCGCTGCCGCAGCAACTGGACAGCAATATGCGTATCCTGCAGGGACTGCAGCAGCAGATGCAGGCCGCGCAAGCCACCCGCGAACGGGCCATGCAGCAGCAGACCTATCTGAACTCCATACAGAGCCAGTATCAGAACATGAGCGATACGGCCATGGCTCCGGCCAGCATCGATTCGCAGCTGGACAGCGCGCGCTCCAATCTCGCCGCCATGGAAGCCCGCTATACCGACGACCATCCCGATGTGAAGAAGCTGAAGGAAACCATCGCGTCGCTGGAAAAGCTGAAGAAGGAAATGGCGAATGAAGCCCGGGACAATATGGAGTCCGACAGCTCGACGCCGCAGGCGGTGCAGCAGAGCAACGCCATGTTACAGCTGAAGACCCAGATGAGACTCAACAAGATGGAGATGGACCAGGCCACGCAGCAGATGCAGCGGGCGGAGCAAGCCGGCCAGGTGTATCAGGCGCGTTTGAACGCCACTCCGGCGGTGGAAGCGCAGATGGCTGACATGATGCGCGACTTCGGCAATTTGAAAAAGCAATACCAGGACCTGCTGGCCAAGAAAACCGAGTCGGCCCTGGCCACCAGTCTGGAAAGACAGCAACAGGGCGCGCAGTTCCGCGTCATTGATCCGCCCAGCCTTCCTGACAAGCCGAACTTTCCCGACCGCTTCAAGTTTTCCCTGGCGGCGATTGGCGCCGGATTCGCGCTGGCGCTTTTGTGCGGATTCGGAGTGGAATTCCTGGATGACCGCATCCGTGGTGAGCAGGCCCTGAACGCAGCCGTCAACCTTCCCATCCTGGCCGAGATTCCAGCGCTGTCGACGGCGAAGGAACTGAAGCGTGCCCGATGGGTGCCCAGGTTTGCCGTGGCAGCCACCATCCTGGTGCTGATCTTGCTTCCATCGGGCGTGGTTTACGCCTATTACTGGGGATAGTGAATGTATAAACAATTCTTCGGGTTGACACGCAATCCATTTGAGATCAGCCCCGACCCGTATTTCTACCATCCGACGCCCAGGCACAACGAAGCTCTGGCCAATCTCCATTACGGGGTTGGCCGGAGAAAGGGCTTTATTGTGATCACCGGCGAGGTGGGCACGGGCAAGACCCTGCTTGTGCGCTGCCTGCTCTCGGAGCTGCGCAAGAACAATATCGCCTTCGGCTACGTGTTTAACCCGCTGCTGCCGGTGGTGGAGTTTTTCCAGTACATCATGGCGGATTTTGGGCTGCCCTACTCGGGCCGCACCAAGACCGAGATGCTTCTGGACCTGAACCGTTTCCTGATCCAGCGCCATGCGCGCGGCCTCATTACCGCCCTGGTGGTGGACGAGGCGCAAGCCCTGCGGGCGGAATTGCTGGAGGAGATCCGGCTGCTGACCAACCTGGAAACCTCCCAGCAGAAGCTTTTGCAGATCGTATTGATGGGCCAGCCGGAACTGGAAGTCGTGCTGGACTCTCCCGAGTTGCGGCAGTTGAAGCAGCGCGTGGCGCTGCGCTGCCAGTTGCAGCCGCTGGACGAGACCCAGACCCATGCTTACGTGCTTTCGCGTCTGGAGCGCGCCGGAGCGCCGGCCGAGCCGGAAGTATTCTCGGAGGAAGCGCTCAGCAAGATCTTCGAATATTCGCGCGGCATTCCGCGCATTATCAATACGCTTTGCGAAAACTCCATGGTCAGTGCTTTTTCGTGTGAACAACGGCCGGTGACCGCCGACATTATTACCGACGTGGCGGCTGATTTCCGGCTCATCAGCCCAGCCCTGCCTGAGGAGGTTCCACTGGCTGCGGCCGCTGTTGCAGCAAACAACGAAAGTCTGCTGCGGTCCCTGTTCCGCATGGTGCGCAGCATGGATAACCAGACCCTGGAAGCCAATAAGTAAGACGATGCCAACTACTGCAGTCAGGAGAACCTAACCATGAGTCGAGTGTACGAAGCATTACAACGTTCCCAAGGTGAAAATCCCAATCCCAGTGCCTCGCCTTTGGTTACCGATCAAGCGGAAGCTGCCGCCGCGGCAGTTGCAGTTGAAGCGTCAGGAGCGTCCCTGGCATCGTCCGAGCCGACCGACGCGAATTGGCTGAACGTACCTGCCGAGCGGGTCCTGCACCCCGTGCCCACTCCGGAGCAGCGCCTGGTGACGATGACGGACCCGGAAAGCACGGGCGCCGAAATGTTCCGCGTGCTGGCTACCCGCCTGGCCCACATGCGGCGCAGACGCAACCTGCACAAGCTGCTGATCACCAGTTCGGTGGTCGACGAAGGCAAGTCGGTCGTGGCTTCCAATCTCGCCTTGACGCTGGCGCGGCGTTCCGGCGAGCGTGTGTTGCTGATCGAAGCCGATCTGCGCCGGCCCAGCATCACCCCGCTCATCTCCAGCAAGCCGCTGGTGGGAATTTCCGAGTGGAACTCCGGCAAGCTGGCGTTGGAAGATGCTCTCTACCGGATTGGAGACTCGCCGGTGTGGGTGCTCGCCGCAGGTCATCCCATGGACGAGCCGCTGCCTCTGCTGGAGTCCGATCGCTTCGCCAAGATGCTGGACGCGGTCTCGTCCGGTTTTGACTGGGTCCTGCTGGATGCCACACCGCTGCTGCCCATGGCCGACTCGACCTCGATCGCGCGCCTCTGCGATGGCGTGCTGGTGGTGGTGCGCGATGGCTATACCCGCAAGAAAGTGTTGAACAAGGCGATTGCAACCCTCGACAAGTCCAAGCTGCTGGGCGTGGTCTTTAACCAGGCCTCCATGTTGAACGTCAACTACGACCACTACTACGGTGAGTACAGCTCCTCTGGCAAGTCGCCGAAAGATGCCAAGAAGGATGCCAAGAAGGACGCCAAGGAAGCCAAGAAACAAGCCAAGGAAGCCAAGAAGCAAGCCAAGCAAGAAGCGGACCAGGTCAAAGCGGCTTCGGCATGATTCGTTTGTTTAACGCCTACTTCCCCACCCGCACACTGTTGCTGACGGTGACCGAGGCATTACTTGTCACATTGGCCTTTGTGGTGTCGCTGGTGTTCTGGGCGGGGACAGCGATGGATGCCAACATCTATCTGCTGTACGAGAACGGCTTTGGGCGAATCGGCCTGGTAGTTGGCATCTTCGTTCTATTGATGTACTACTTCGACCTGTACGACTCCATCGTGCTGTCGAACCGGCGCGAGGTCGTAACCCGCCTGGTCGGAGTTCTGGGCTGCGCCTTTGTGGCCCTGTCGGTGCTCTACTACGCTTTCCCCGAAATCAGCCTGGTGGGCGGCACGCTATGGTTAGGCGTAGCCATCGTTGGGGTCACCGTTCCCGCCTGGCGCAAGCTCTTTTTCGTATTGAACCGCTCGGCCCGTTTTTCCGAGCGCGCCATCCTTTACGGCGACGGTCCCCTGGCCGTGCCCCTGATGGAAGAGATCACTAACCGCTCCGAACTTGGAGTGCGGGTGGTCGGCTTTATCGGCAGCAATACGGAAACCACCGGCGGCATTCCCCGCTTCGACGAACAAGATTTGCAGGATGTGGTGTTGCAGCGCAATGTCCGGCGCGTAGTTGTTACCATGGGCGACCGCCGGGGCAAGCTGCGGGTGGACCAACTGCTGAAGCTGAAGACCCAAGGCGTCCGCATTCAGGATGGGCCGGAGTACTACGAGAGTATTACGGGCAGGATTCCGCTGGAGTCCGTACGGCTGAGCTGGCTTATATTTTCTCCCGGATTTCATGTCCGCGCCGGCATGCGCTTGTACAAGCGAGCAGTTTCGCTGTTCTTGGGCAGCCTGGCCATCGCCATAACATCGCCCATTATGTTGCTGGCCACCATCGCCGTTCGCCTGGATTCGCGCGGACCGGCAATTTTCCGGCAAAAGCGCGTGGGCGAAAACGGAAAGCTGTTTACGGTTTACAAATTCCGGTCGATGTTCGAAGGATCGGACAAGGTCAAGCTGACCCCGGCCGAACACGGGGACCCGCGGGTTACACGGGTGGGCAAGTGGCTGCGCCGCACGCGTGTGGATGAGTTGCCGCAATTGTTCAACATCGTCAAAGGAGACATGGCCTTCGTCGGCCCGCGGCCATTCGTGCCCGAACAGGAAGAAGAGTGTGCCGCCCAGATTCCGTTCTACCGGGAGCGCTGGCTGGTGAAGCCTGGCGCCACGGGATGGGCGCAGATCAATCGCGGCTACAACGCCACGCTGGAAGACAACCGGGAGAAGCTGGCCTACGACTTGTTCTATATCAAGAATGTCTCGTTTGGGCTCGACCTGTTCATCATGTTTTCCACCATCAAGATTCTGCTGTTGGGCAGGGGCGGGCGATAACGCTCTCGGCAGCCTGCTGCCAGATGGTATTCTTACGGATTCGCAATAGCAGCCATCGCGGTTCTCCTGGTTCATTCATCAAGGAGAGTGACAGCTATGGCTAATGGGGAAGGGACTCTTCATGAAAACAGCTCTCATCACGGGAATTTCCGGTCAGGACGGCAGCTATCTTGCCGAGTATCTGCTCGATCTGGGTTACAAGGTTTATGGCCTGGTGCGGCGCGAGACCGACACTATGCGCTTCCTGCACAGCGTCCAGGACAAGGTTGAACTTCTTTACGCCGATATGCGCGATCCGGTTTCGCTGGAGGTCGCCTTCACCAAGGCGATGCCGGATGAAATCTATAACCTCGCCGGCCAGGTTTTTGTGCCGACCAGCTGGCATCTTCCCGCCGAGACGTTCGACATCAATGTGGGAGGACTGGCCCGGCTGTTGAATATGGTAGAGCGGCTGAAGCCGGAGACGCGTGTCTACCAGGCTTCCAGCTCGGAGATGTACGGCAACCTGAACGGCTTGCGGAATGAAGAGACGCCGCTGCGTCCCACTTCGCCCTACGGCGTTTCCAAAACCGCTGCGCATAACCTGTGCGGGGTCTACCGGGCGCGCGGGATTTTTGTGGTGGGCGGCATCCTGTTCAATCACGAGTCGCCGCGCCGCGGGCCGGAGATGGTGACCCGCAAAATCACCCTGGCGTCCGCCGACTGGGCGCACGGCAAGAAGAACAAGCTCAAGCTGGGCAACATGCAAGCTCGCCGCGACTGGGGATTTGCCGGCGATTATGTTCGCGCCATGCATGCCATGCTGCAAACGGAGAAGCCGCTGGATTACGTGATTGCCACCGGCGAGTCGCACAGCGTGTATGAATTCGTGGTCGAAGTGCTGCATTGTCTCGATCTGATTCCGCCCCAGGCTGAGGTTGCCGATGTGGTGAACGAGTACGTGGAAGTCGATCCCAAGCTGTTCCGCACCGGAGAGATTCACGATTTGCGTGGGGATGCGACCTTGGCGCGCCGCGATTTGAACTGGACGCCGGAAGTTGACTTCGAAGGCCTGGTCCGCATGATGGTTGAGTCCGATACCGGGGTTGCGAGTAAAGGCCGCCCGGCTAAAGGCCAGGTCGTCAAGAGTGGTGCATAATCCTGAGATGACGCCCGCCGCTGAAACCAAGACCACGTCACTGGTCCGCCGACTGTTCACGTGGGCGGTCATCGCAATCGTCGTCCTTGTGGTCCTCGTGGCCGTCGCGGTCCTCAACAACAACTATTCCTTCCACCAGACTACGCGCGCTGAATTTAACGCGCAGCTGGACCATGCCATCGACACCTCGACGCAGTGGATGGTGCAGCAGCCCGACATTTATGGCAATCCTTCGCTGATGTTCATGGTGGGAGACATGGCTGCCATGTCGGGTGATCCGCGCCTGCACCATTTCGTCGAGGGCTACCTGGGCAGCAATCGCGTGCGAGTTCCGGGCCAGCCGGTTACCTGGTACTATGCGCGCCTGGTCGATCCCCAAGCCCCCGTGCCGCGACTGCCGGCGGACGAGGCGGAAGCCACCGTGGGTTGGGAAGTCCGCTGGGACACCTACGCCACCGCTCCGGATCGCATGGAGCTGAGCCAGGCCGATCGCTCCGACCTGTTTTCGCCTACTAAGTACTATTGGGGAAGACGAAACCATCAACTGCTGGCGCTGGACATTTACCGCTCCTTCAATGGAGCCTCGCCCGAGCTGGACGCGACCCTCCAGGCGGTCAGCCATGGGGTGGCGCGCGACGCCTACTGGGACTTCCGCGTGAGCGATTCCTATCCCCAGCGCAGCGCGTTTCTGCTGGCCGCCGGACAGCCCCAGCTGGTGAAGAAGCGTTGGATCGAACGCATCCTCAACCGTCAGAACCCGGATGGTTCGTGGAACTACTGCT
>PLBD01000617.1 GCA_003135315.1 Acidobacteriaceae bacterium
GGCACAGTCTTCAAGCTCACGCTCAGCGGCGCGCTATCCACAATTTACAGCTTCTGCGCGCAGTCAGGCTGCACTGACGGCTCTGTTCCTGCCGCCGGATTAATTCAACTCAGCGACGGAAACTTCTATAGCACAACCAGTCAGGGCGGCAGCCTGGATTGCAACGGCGCTTCCTGCGGTACCGCCTTCAAGCTAACCCCGAGCGGCAGTCTGACTACACTGCATACCTTCATAGGACCACCGAGCGAAGGCTACCAATCCCTCGCGGGGCTGGCCTTAGGTGTCGACGGGAACCTCTATGGCACAACCAACCTGGGTGGAGCATTTAACGCCGGCACCGTCTTCCGCCTCACTGGGCCTAACCCAGTTCCGGTAGAATTTGTTCCTGCGACGCCCTGCCGCGTGGTTGACACGCGTAACACGAACGGCCCGTTTGGCGGCCCCCCCATTCCAGGGGGAGGCNNCCCGGAGCTTTCCCATTCCGCAGGGCGCTTGCAACATTCCCGCTAATGCCATCGCTTATTCTTTGAATGTCACCGTCGTGCCCAATGGACCATTGGGATACCTGACGATCTGGCCGACGGGCGAGTACCAGCCGGTGGTTTCCACCATGAACTCGACCGACGGTCGCATCAAGGCTACCGCAGCGATCCTACCGGCCGGCGCCAATGGCGGAGTCAGCGTATACGCCAGCAACACCACGAACGTGATCCTCGACATCGNNTTTACCGTGGTGCCCAATCCGTCAGGACAGCCGTTGGGATACTTGTCGGTCTGGCCAACCGGCGAGACGCAGCCTGTGGTATCGACGCTGAATAACCCCACGGCCACGGTCGTGGCGAATGCGGCGATTGTGCCGGCAGGAAGCGGCGGCGCTGTTGACGTCTACGCCTACAACACTACCGACCTTCTGATCGACATCAATGGCTACTTCGCTGCTCCGGGGTCAGGAGGCTTGTCGTTGTATACCGTAACGCCGTGCCGCGTGCTGGACACCAGACAGAACAACGGGCAGCCGTTCAGTGGTGAGAAAACGGTGAACGTCGGCGGCAGCGTGTGCGCACCTCCCAGCAATGCAGCGGCCTACATCTTCAACGCGACCGTTGTGCCGCCCGGTTCGATGCCTTACCTCACGCTATGGCCGGATGGCGAGCAACAGCCCGTAGTCTCGACGCTGAACGCCTACGATGGCTTCATCACGTCGAACATGGCGATTGTGCCGACCAACAACGGCTCCATCGACGCCTACGCCTATGCGCTGACGCAACTGATCCTGGACATCTCCGGTTACTTCGCGCCGTAGAAATAGGCGCCTCGCGTCTTGCGTGGTCTTACCAGTTGCTGTGGCGCTCGTCATGCGGCCATGGTTAGATTCACGGCTAGAAACACTGATGGAAACGGTAGCCGAATCACGACTCCAAGGAAGTACTCTTCGGGAGGGAGCTATGCCCACTGCACACTATCTGCCGTTGAGCAGATTTATCTTGGCGAAAGTGGTTTGCATCGTCTTCCTGTTTTGCTCCTCGACGGCGATCGCCTCGTCAGCGCAGACCTTCAGTACGCTGGCGAGCTTCGCCGGGACTAATGGCGCCAGTCCCCAATCGCCTCTCATTCAAGCCACTGACGGGAATTTCTATGGGACGACGATTCTTGGCGGATACAACAATTGCGGACAGGGCTGTGGCACGATATTCAAGATCACACCGAGCGGCACGCTGACCGCGCTGTACAGCTTTTGTTCCCAGAGTGGTTGCAGCGATGGCAGTTCGCCTTTAGGGCTGGTGCAGGCCACCGACGGAGATTTCTACGGTACAACCAATGACGGGGGAGCCAATGGCGCCGGCACGGTATTCAAGGTCACTCGGGGAGGCTCGCTGACGACACTGTATAGCTTCTGCGCTCAATGGCTCTGCACTGACGGCCAATGGCCTCGGCCCGGACTGGTGCAAGGCACCGACGGGAACTTCTACGGAACAACTGTCTACGGCGGAGCCAACGGCTATGGTACGGTTTTCAGGATCAGCTCCAACGGATCGCTCACCACGCTTTACAGCTTTTGCTCCCAACAAAACTGTCCCGATGGCGCTTACCCGGGCGGGCTGATGCAAGCTCGCGACGGGAACTTCTATGGGACAACGACAGGTTTCTATACGTCAGGCGGGGCCAGGAACGACGGCACGGTCTTCCGTCTGGTCTCCGTGCGCCCATGTTTGTCTTGCCCGCTCGAATGGAAATGACGGATTTCTCCTAAGGGCCCGCTCCTTGGGCGCAGGCTCACCTTATGGATTCGCCCACCATGCCTTTCTGAAAGCACTGCTCGATGAGCGGAGTGGAAGGTGAGCGGCCCCCAACCCGGATCAATCAATCGACGACGGCAAAGCGTCCCGGCGGAATCAGGTCGGGATCCGGATTGCCGATAATTGTTCCCGCCATAACCGGAAGGGATGTCCATCTAGTTCAAACTGGCTCCCAGTGTTAGACTTGCGAAAATCGACCCACGATTTTGAGGATGCACACACCGAACAGTAACGGCCCGTTGTTGCAGCCACGGCCGTATCCCAGCCTGCTCACTCTCGTCATTCCCATGTACAACGAAGGAGCGGTGGTGCCGCATCTCCGCAGTGTGCTCGACGAGTTTATGACCGAAGTGAAAGGCGAGACCGAGGTCATCCTTGTCAATGATGGCAGCACCGATTCCACCCTGGCTCAGATCGCGGCCTGGGCCCGCGAAGATCCTCGCATCAAGGTGGTAAATTTGTCGCGCAACTTCGGCCATCAAAGCGCGTCCACGGCGGGCCTGGACTACGCTTCCGGCGACGCGGTTGTGCTGCTCGATGCCGACCTGCAGGACCCGGTTTCGGTGATTCACCAGATGATCGCCCGCTACTGTGAAGGCTATGACGTGGTTTACGGGCAGCGCCTAATCAGGCAGGGGGACGGGATATTCAAGCGGCTGTCAGCATGGCTTTTCTACCGCCTGATGCGCAGCCTGGTCCACAAGGATCTCCCCCTCGATACTGGCGACTTCCGGCTGATTTCGCGGAGTTGCCTTGATGGTTTGCAGCAGCTTCGCGAAACCCATCGCTTCTTGCGGGGCATGATCGCCTGGGTTGGTTACCCCCAGATCGCGGTGCCGTACCAGCGCGCTGCGCGGGTGGCGGGGGAAACCAAGTACCCATTGCGCAAAATGCTGACCTTCGCCTGGACTGCGGCTACTTCATTTTCTGCCCTGCCCCTGAAAGCGAGCGTCTGGTTGGGCCTGATCGTGACTCTCTTTGGGCTGGAAGAGGCGGTTCGCGCCATGTTAGCGCATATCTTCCACTGGTATGCCGTGCCGGGATGGTCTTCGCTGACCGTCCTGGTCAGTGTGCTTGGAGGCGCAACCCTGATGAGCATCGGCATCCTCGGAGAGTATGTCGGCAAGATTTACGAACAGGCGAAAAACAGGCCGCTATATCTTGTCTCCCGCACGTTCAACATTGTTGAGCCCCGCAAACATCAGGACGGCGCCGAGTTTATGACGCAGAGCGAGTACCGGTGAGCCAGCCTGAATTCGACCGCTATTCCGGGTCCTATGAAGAGCTGCTCAAGGACCCCATTCGCGACCGTTTTACCGGGTCCGGATCGCAGTTTTTCCATGTGCGGAAGCGTGATCTCATTCGCGAACACTTCAGCAGCCGGGGTATCGATACACGAAAACTACGCTATCTCGATATAGGGTGCGGCAAGGGCGAGCTCCTATCGCTGCTGCGCGACGACTTCCGCGAGATTGCCGGCTGCGATCCTTCGCCCGGCATGCTGAGTTCCAGCCAAGGTGTGGAGACACGGGTCCAGGAGAATCCCGGCAAGATACCGTTTGAGGATGCCGCCTTCGACTTCGTCACCGCAGTCTGTGTTTATCATCATGTTCCACCGTCGTCCCGGCTGGCGCTGACGCGCGAAGCCTGCCGTGTGCTGAAGCCGGGAGGCATATTCGCGATTATCGAGCACAACCCCTACAATCCCGTGACCCGGTTGATCGTCAGCCGCACTCCGGTGGATGCGGACGCGGTGCTGCTGCGGCCGTCGGAGGCCCGGGAGTGGATGCGTGAGGCCGGATTCACCTGCGGCGCGCCGGAATATTTCCTCTACTTGCCGGAACCAATCTACCGGCGGACCGGCGATTGGCTGGAACATCTGTTGCGGCGCGTCCCTCTCGGCGGCCAGTACGTAATCTTCGGGACCGCGCACAGTCCTCACCCGTGACCAATCTGCTCTGCTGTGCGGCGATTTGCCTGCATTACCTTCTTTCATCCAGCGTGCCGACCGGCGGCACCACCGTGCGGCGCTTGAGCGGCAATATTGTGCCACTGAGGGGGCCACGCCCGCACCATGCTTTTCAGCCCAACCAGTGATATAGTCGCAACACTATTCTCTGTACGATTGGGCAAGCCATGCTCGGATCAACAATTTCCCACTACCGGGTGCTTGATAAGCTGGGCTCCGGCGGCATGGGCGTGGTGTACCGGGCCGAAGACACGCGCCTGGGACGCGAGGTGGCGCTCAAGTGTCTGCCCCCTGAAGTCGCCAGTGATCCGCAAATGGTGGAACGCCTGGTGCGCGAGGCGCGATCTGCCTCGTCCCTGAACCATCCGAATATCTGCACCATCCACGAGGTTGATCAAGCCGACGGGCATCACTTCATCACCATGGAACTGCTCGAGGGCGAGACGCTGCGCGAGCGGATCGCAGAAGGGCATCTCCCCGCGGACGACCTCGTCCGTATCGGGGTACAGGTCGCCGATGCCCTCGATGCGGCGCACAAGAAAAATATTATTCATCGCGACATCAAGCCGGCAAACGTGTTTCTGACCCGCCGCGGCGAGGCCAAGGTGCTGGATTTCGGTCTGGCCAAGCAGGAAACAGCCAAGCTTGCCGTCACCGCGGACGGCATTACGGCAGCTCCCGTCAGCGATCTTGATTCTCAGTTGACCAGTCCGGGGCAAACCGTTGGGACCATCGCGTACATGTCGCCGGAGCAGGCCCGTGGCCAGAAGTTGGACGTCAGGAGCGATCTGTTATCCCTGGGTTCGGTGTTGTACGAGATGGCGACCGGCGAGCTGCCTTTTCCCGGCGCCACCACGGCGCTCATCTTTGATGCGATTCTGAATCGCGAGCCGGCTCCTCTTTCTCGCTATGGAGTGAGTCTCCCGCCCGCGTTTGGCAACATTGTCAGCAAGCTGCTGGAGAAGGACTGCCGGCTGCGCTACCAGAGTGCGTCGGACGTCGTGGCGGACCTGCGCCGCCTGCAGCGTGACACAAGTCCGGTCAAGACTGCCCCCGCAAGTTCGCCGGCAGCCCGCAAGGCGGGCAGGACCATCGATTCGTTGGCGGTGCTGCCATTTGCGAATGCAACTGGTAATGCGGAACTCGACTATTTGGGGGATGCGGTCGCTGAAGGATTGATTGACGGGCTTTCTCATCTGCCCAAGCTTCGCGTGGTGCCGCGCAGCAAAGCCTTCCGTCACCGGGACCTCGCGGATGACCCGCACGCGGTGGGGCGGGAACTTGCGGTCCGCGCCATTCTAAGCGGTCGTATCACCCTGCGCGGTGACCTGCTGTCCATTCGGGCCGAAGTGATCGACGTGGCCAAGGACACGCAGCTGTGGGGCTCGCAGTTCAGTTGCAGCCTGGCCGATGTAACGAATGTTCAGGAAGAGATCGCCCGTCGGGTGGCCGAAAGACTGCGAGCGCCGTCATCGGTCGGCGGCAAGAAAGCTCCGCGCAAGTCCTCCCCTGCGCCGGTACGCAATGCGGCGGATGAACTGTTCCTTCGCGGCAACGATCACGCCATCCAGTGGACTCCGGAAGGGTTGCAGCGCGGTATCGAACTTTACCAGCAGGCCATCAACGCCGATCCGCGGTACGCTCCGGCCTATGCGTGCATGGCGATTGCGCATACCATGCTGACCGTCGTGAGCCGGGTCGATACGGCGCAGGCGCTTGTCCAGGCCAAAGATTGTGCCCGCCGAGCGCTTGAACTGGATGAGGCGCTCTCGGAAGCGCATGCAGCCTTGTGTCTCGCGGAGGTGTTCTGCGACTTCAATCTCTCCGAGGCGCTTTGGCAGGGAGAACGGGCGCTGGAACTGAACCCTGACTCGGCCATCGCGCGTTATGCCCATGCGCAGGCGCTGGCCGCCTGTGGCCGGATCGAGGACGCAATCGAACAGGCCCGGGAAGGTTGCACCATCGATCCGCTGATGGCGCCGATCAATTACTGCTATGGATTGCTCTTGTATTACCAGCGGCGGTGGGACGAGGCAGAGGCGCAGCTGCAACGTACTCTGGAGATCCGTCCGGACTTTTCGATGGCGCGTGCGGTACGCGGGATTGCTCTTGCCCGCTCGGAGCGATTCTCCGAAGCTTTGGACCAGGTCAATGAGGTCCTGAACAACGAGCCCGACCCCGCATGGGAGCTGTTGCTGGCCTACGTGGGCGCTCTCGCCGGGGAGCGTGCGGAAGCTGAGAGCATTCTCGCCCAGGTAGATGCCGCAGCCCTGGCGGATGGCGCCTATGTCGCCGCTACGATCTACGGTGCATTGGGTGACCTCGATCGCGGTTTTGCGGAACTGGAGCACGCCAGGGACCATGGCTTTGCGGTCTTAGCAACTGCTGCGGTGAATCCCGCGCTCGATCCTTTCCGCTCCGATCCTCGCTGGGAGCCGTTCCTGCGAAGCATCGAAGAGCTGGCGCAGGCGATCCGGGAACTGCAAGGGACCGCATAGCAGGGCGAACGCCGACGTCAGGGCGTCAAATGAAAGTTAGTTTCGGTAACGAGTGGCACCACTGAGGGAACACATGGATCATCCGTCTACGGTCAAGAGCGAGCTCCGGCGCGGCCCCCTGCACACTTCCGGGTCCGTCTCCGCCCAGCAGGCAGGAGTGAATCCTCCGTCTGCCCTTAAGAGCGATCTCCGGCCCGGCCCCCTGTACACTTCCGGCTCCGTTGCATCGCAGGCCGCACGCCTGGATTCTTCGTCAGGGATCAGAAGCGGAATCCGGCGCCCCCCCCTGCAATCCAGCGGGTCCATTACCCCGCCAGCGTCACTCGGGAATAATCCGTCTGCGGTCAAAACGGTGCCCTGGCGCGGCCCCGAACACGCTCCCGAATCAGCCGCGGAAGTTGGAGTTCGCCAGGCGATCCTTGAGGAACTGGCGCTAAAGATCCTTTTTGTATCCGGCCCGCTGTCGTTGCGCGAATTGGTGGCACATATCCGGCTCCCCTTCTCGGTAGTCAACGAGCTGCTTCGCCGAATGCGTGCCGAGCAGTTCTGCGAAGTCACGGGCATGACCGGGAATATCCCTCAGATTGCCATCAGCACGCCGGGCAGAGCGCGGGCCTTGGAATTGTTGTCCCAGAACCAGTATGTGGGTCCAGCCCCGGTTTCCATAGAGAATTACAAACAACAGGTTCACGAACAAAGCGTCCGCCATGTGGACGTACATCCGCCTGACGTCGAGCGTGCCTTTGCCCATCTCGTCCTTGACGCCGAGGTACTGGAAAAGCTCGGGACCGCTCTGAATTCGGGCTCATCAATTTTCTTGTACGGACCGAGTGGCACGGGAAAAACCACGATAGCGACGGCGCTGGCACAAGTGCTTGCGGTCGATCGGGTATGGATTCCGTATGCGGTGGAAGTCGACGGTCAAATTATTGTCATTTATGACCCTCTTGTTCACATAAGAATCGACGAGCCCGCTGCGCAAGCTGGTGATGCGCGCTGGGTACTCTGCCAGCGCCCGACGGTCCTGGTCGGTGGGGAGCTGACCCTGGAAATGCTGGAGCTGCAGTTTAACGCGGCGACAAAGTTCTATACGGCGCCCGTGCAGATGAAGGCCAACAATGGCGTCCTGATCATCGACGACTTCGGGCGGCAGCGACTGCGTCCCGAAGAACTGCTTAACCGCTGGGTCGTTCCCCTGGATCGCAGAATCGACTTCCTCAGCTTGGCAGGCGGGAAAAAGGTCGAGATTCCGTTCGAGCCCTGCGTTGTATTTGCCACGAATCTGGATCCGGCCACGCTGGCCGATGAGGCATTCCTGCGAAGAATTCAGACCAAGATCAAAGTCGGTGCGGTTTCTGAGCAGCAATTCCACGCGATCTTCCGTGCGGTCTGTAGTACCTGCAGCCTGCAGTGCGAAGCCGGTGTCATCGATGAGTTGATCCATGTCATCCGCAGGGAGCTGAAGGAACCGCTGCGGGCCTGCCATCCCCGTGACCTGGTGAACCAGATCTGTTGGAAGGCGCGTTACCGGGAGGTCGAGCCCTGTGTGGATCGGGATGCCCTGCTGGCCGCGGTTAACTCCTATTTTGTTCGTGAAACCGAGGACCCAGACCAAGAAAGCGCCTAGGGCGACGATTTGCGTCCGCAAGACGGACACGACGATCCACCTCTTCGAACAAATCGCGGCCAAGACAAGCAAGTGAAGCAGCCGTGTTGTCGGATTGCCCGACGTCTTGCCGGCGATGCGGCCTCGTCAAGCGCTCCGCATCAGCCCGCGTCATACACCAGCCGCGCGCCGGGCATCCGTCCATTCCGTCGACAGCCCCAGCTCGACGATCCATTTTTCCAGATACGCATGGTCGAGTGACTCCCAGCTCATTCTGAGGATTCCGGCAACGTCCTGGATGTGCCTTTGAGATTGCGCCAGCTTTGCCCACTCCAACTTTGCAACAGCTACATCCTCGGCGCTTGCGGCAAAAATAGCGAAGCCCTGCACAACCACCTGTTTGCGACGCCCGAACTCCTCTTCGCTGAACGGGCGGGACTTGCGAAAGATTAAGTCGATCTTCCAGCCGGTCAACATGTCAATCACGTTGAACAAAGATCGCTGCTTCTGGGCTTCCAATGCTGTGTCCAAGTCGACGTAGTATTCACCGCCGGGCAGGAGTTGGATGAAGGCCTGTACCTGCGCCGGAGTTGCCTCAATTATCAGATCAATGTCCTGGCTGCTGCGTGGAACGCCGTAGTAGGCGCTGGCAAAGGATCCGGTAAGCATGTACCGAACACCTGCTTGGTCCAGCGCCGCGGTGATCCGCCGAAAGACTTCAGCGACGTTCATCTCAACGGTGCCGGCACCAACCCCGGCGGGAATGCCGATCGGAGGAGTTCGCGCGCGACCTCTGTGTCGGGCCATTCGGGGTGCTCTTGCCGAATTCGCGCTTTTTGCAACTCGCTGATGAAGAGACTCATTTCCAGGGCCAACAGCAGGCGCTGTTCTCCCGTCAATGCCCGTTGCACTTGCCACTGCACAGCTTGCGCGGACGAGGTCGTGTCAGTGATGGTCACTTCAAAATGGTAGCACGGTCTGATACATGGTCATCATTTACGAGATCCTGGCCCAAAGGCCTTAAAAGTCCTTCGGAGGGTTCCGCCTGACCGCGAGCGGCAGTGTCATTGTCCAGCTTCTTTGAGAATACCTCCGGTAATTGCTCCAGGTCGCTCTTGTCGCGCGGTCACGTTGACCTCAGCTGACGCGGATTGTCGGGGGTCGGCTTTGCTGGTCGCCAGCAGATGATAAGTTCCTGCCTTACCGGGCGCGATGTAAACCGCCAGCGATGCTACGGTGCCGTTTCTTGCGTTGGTTGCGCGGGTCACAACGCGGCCACCGGCGGCGCCTTCCTGCACCCTCCAAATTACCTGGGCTTCGTTCGCGCCGCCGACGGCGGCAGCGAAGTCGAAAGCCTTTCCCGAAACCACTTGAGCGCTTGCCGGAGCGATCGTTACAACTACGGACGAAGGCGTAGCTGCGGGCTTGCTTGCCGATGACGAATGCATGATCCGCACGGCGGTCCCAGCGCCCGCAAGGAGTAGAACGATCACCAGTATCTGCAGCACTCGGAGGGGCGACCTCCATCGAATCCACCCGGGGAAGCGATTTGTTTTGCTGGCAAGACGCAATTGCGGAGTCTCTCTGGCAGGACTTTTCTCTCCATAGCCAGCAAGAAATGGGAGCGCAACCTTCGTCGCCTCTTCCAGGGCTGGCGGAGGAACTGGGGGCAGCTCCGTTCCACACCAGTAGCAGGACGAGTCAGTAGTAATGTTTAACTTGCGACAGCTCGGACAGCGGAAGATTTGCCGGACTGTCGGCTTGGGCAGCGCGTACGGTAACGCAGGCTCATCCAGTGTGGGCCCGGATGAATCATCCGTACTTCCTGCGCCGTCCTGTTCCTGCGTGGCCTGCGGTGGCAGGTTGGCGGAATTCTCTGCTGCGTGAATTTTGTGGGCCGTGGCAAGTCCGCAAGTCCTGCAGGTACGAAAGCCATCAATTTCCTTGAACAAATGCGGATGGTCAGAACCGCGCCGGGCCAGTTTTCGAACTGCGTTTCCTTGTGCTTCGCTCATTGCAGGAAAGACTAATGTCAAGATGGGGCCTCAGGCAATTGCCCAAAGGCCCGACTCAGCCACCTGCACCATCGTGGTGTGCTATTCAGACTAAATTCCCATGTCCGCTGTTGGTGCTTGCGAGACGAACTGCAAATCCAGGGCACAGACTAAGCAGCTGGCCCTTGCTCGAAGGTTTGAATTGCGAACGGAGTGAGCAGGAGTGATAGGTTGGAGTGTGCTAGATTCGGACAGCTTCATGGACGCTGCGCCAACCATCTCTACACAGAGCCTGACCCGTCGTTTCGGTGACTTCATTGCCGTCGACGGCATCGACCTGCGCGTGTCGCCGGGTCAGTTCTTCGGCTTTCTCGGCCCGAACGGGGCAGGGAAGTCAACCACCATCAAGATGCTGACTGGCCTGCTTGCGCCCAGCTCGGGCAGGATCGAAATTCTGGGGCTCGATCTGGCTGCCCATCCGGTAGACGTCAAGCGGCAGATCGGTGTGGTTCCCGAAGGGATGGCCCTGTTCGGGCGACTGACTGGATCTGAGTTTCTGAACTTCGCCGGACGGATGTACGGACTCGACCGCGAGACCGCAGCCAGGCGCGCGGCCGAACTGCTCGACTTTATGCAGCTTGCCGATCAGCCCAGGAAACTGGTTACCGATTACTCGCACGGCATGCAGAAGAAGCTGGCGATGGCGGCGGCCGTCATTCACGGGCCTAAGGTGCTTTTCCTGGATGAACCTTTCGAAGGTGTGGATGCTATCGCCGCTGGGACCTTGAAGGCGATGCTGCAAGGCATGATTGCGCGCGGGGCTACGGTTTTCCTCACCTCCCACGTTCTGGAGATCGTGGAGCGGCTGTGCAGTCACGTGGCCATCATTCATCGGGGACGCCTGGTGGCGCAGGGATCGCTAGAGGAATTGCGGGCCGGCATAGGGGCACAGACGCCGGAATTGCCCGGCGAGGACCTGGGGCTTTCCGGCGGGAAGATGACTCTGGAGCAGATTTTCCTGCGCATAGTGGGTGACACGCGCCGAACCGATCAGGAACTTTCATGGCTGGGATAGGCGAAAGCGAGGCGGAGATTGCCGGCAAAATGCGGGCGAAAGAAAGATTTCGTGACCGATCATGATTAACGCCGGCGTTACAGCGAGAGGCGGCCAACTGGCAGCAATTGCACGCGTGCGCTGGCGCCTGTTCGTCAACTCGCTGCGCACTACCCGTGGAAAACTGGACCTGGTTTCGCGCAGTATCGTGTGGCTCGCCTTCGCGATCATTGGAGTCGGTGGCGCCGCCGGCATGGGCACCGCGGCATATTTCTTTGTCTCGGAAAGTAAGGCTGGGCTGTTGGTGGTGGTGCTGTGGCCGATTTTCTTGTTCTGGCAGATCTTTCCCATCATGGCCACAGCCTTCACGAACAACCCTGACTCTTCCGATCTTCTGCGCTTTCCGCTGAACTATAGCTCTTATTTTCTGGTGCGGCTGGCGTATGGCGCAGCCGATCCGGCGACCGCTTTGGGCAGCCTGTGGTCGCTTGGCATCCTGGTGGGCGTGGGGGTTGCGCGACCCCGGTTGCTGCCGTGGACGCTGCTCGTCCTGCTGGCCTTCGCCGCCTTCAATCTGGCGCTCATGCAAATGATATTTGCCTGGGTGGAACGCTGGCTGGCGCACCGCCGCACGCGGGAAATCCTGGGAATTCTGTTTCTTCTGCTGCTCCTGAGTGTTCAGTTGATCGCGCCCCTGACGGGATATTTCACGACCCGCTCTCGCCCGCTCGAGCGCGGATTAGTGCAGGTACTCATTCACGGGCAGAGGCTTCTTCCGCCGGGGCTCGCCGCCCGCTCCGTCGCGCAGGTCGCCGTCTCGGAGTTCGTTGCCGGTCTCGGTTCACTGGGACTGTTGTGCGTCTTTGTGTTGGCGGTTGGCTACTGCCTGCACGTCCGACTGCTGGCCCAGTACCGCGGTGAAAGCCTCAGCGAAACGTCCGCCAGACCGGCCCTCCAGAAATATCGCCGGCTGCGATTGGGATGGAATCTGCCCGGATTCGCTTCACCCGTGGCG
>PLBD01000290.1 GCA_003135315.1 Acidobacteriaceae bacterium
GCCCAAGTTGTGCCGTAGAGATTGCCGGCGGCGTCGAAGATCAGGTTGGCGTAAGGGTGCAGCCCGTCCAGGTCGTGGCCGAAGTGACGCAACCGCGGCGGCTCCTCCCAATTGCCGTCCTGGTTACGCGTCAACTCAAACGCTGTGCCAGCGCCATAAGCGCCGCCCGACGAAGTCGTGCCGTAGAGATTGCCAGCGGCGTCGAAGATCAGGCTGCCCGCGGGGGAAGCCCCGTCCGCGCCGTTGGGGTTGAAGCTATGTAGCACCTTCTCCGTCCAGCCGCCGCCCTGCCCGGGCGACAACTCGAACACCGTCCCGGAGTCGTGAATGCCGCCCCCAGTGGTCGTGCCGTAGAGATTGCCAGCGGCATCGAAGATCAAACCGGCCAACGGCTGGGCCCCGTCCGAGGGATTTCCTGAGAAGCTGTGAAGCACCGTTTCCTGGGCAGTTGCCCAACTAGTGGTCAGCAACAACGCAAGACCGAATATCGCCAACGCCATCCTCGACCCGACTAAAGGCTTGTTGCTTGACGTCTCTGGTCCTCCTTGGCTCAGAACGTCGCTGGGCAAATAGGCGATAGTGCGCATGAGTGCCTCCGGCAAATTCTCCCTAGGGTCAGCCGCGAGGGCCCAGTGAAATTCGCCTCCTCGGCTTAGAGGGCGAATTGAATTGCGGGAGCGGGGCAACGGGGTAACGTCTTCGCGACGCCCGGTCCGGCTTTGGCGCCTGCGAATCGGAAATAGTGTCAAGCACTGCAGCGGCGCACGTCAAGCGCTTCTCGCGCTTGGCCGCAGTTTTCACTCCCTGAAAATCGGCAGAGGTACCAGTACCTCCATAATCCTGACCTCATTTGTGTGTGCAGTCCGATAAGTCGTGCCGACAAGCCGTTTATCTCGTATAGGGTGAATACAACCAGCCACCGGCCACTGATCGCTAGCCACCGCACAGATCGAAGCGCTGGGCCATCATCTCCACGATCTCTTTGCCGATCTCGAGCGAGGCGGTTGCCGCCGGCGACGGCACATTGCACACGTGAATCATGTTTGCGCTGTGGACGAAATAGAAGTCGTCGACCAGGTTGCCGTTGGCGTCGACCGCCTGCGCGCGCACTCCCGAGCCCCCCTGCGCCAGGTCCGATTCTTGAAGCTCCGGCACCATTTTCTGCAGGGCCCTCACGAACGCAGCTTTCACCCACGAGCGATATTGTTCCGCCAAACCCATGCGCCAATATTTTCCGGCCATCTTCCAGAAGCCGGGAAAGCGCAGGGTCTCCATCGCTTCCGCCAGATTGGGTGTCGCGCCGGTGTAACCTTCGCGCCGAAAGGCCAACAGCGCGTTCGGTCCAGCCTCGACGCTGCCGTTGACGCGCCGTGTGAAATGCACTCCGAGGAAGGGAAATCGCGGATCGGGAACCGGATAAATCAGCGCCTTCACCAGGTTGCGCCGTTCCGGGCGGACCTCGTAATACTCGCCGCGGAACGGGATGATCTCCAGATTGGTCTCGACGCCGGCCATGCGCGTGATGGCGTCGCTGTAAAGTCCGGCGCAGTTGATGACATAGCGCGCGCGGAAGGTTCCGGCGCGGGTCTCGACGATATTGGTCCCGCCGTCCTCGCGCAGCGCAACAACCTTGGCGCCCAGAACGAGATCGCCGCCGGCCTGCTGGATCAACTCGGCGTACTTCTGGGCGACGACGGTGTAGTCCACGATTCCGGTGGAAGGCACTTGCAGCGCGCGGACGCCGTCGCAGTGCGGCTCGATTTCACGGAACTCGTCGCGTTGCAGCATGCGCAGTCCCGGCACGCCGTTGGCAGTGCCACGCTGATGCAGGTCCTCCAGCCGCGGGACCTCTTCCGGAGTAGTGGCAACCACCAGCTTGCCGCATTCTTCGAAGGGAATCGCCTGCTCCTGGCAGAAGCGCTTCATCGAGGCCGCGCCGGCGACGCAGTTGCGCGCCTTCAAGGACCCGGTCTTGTAGTAGAGGCCGGAATGAATCACGCCGCTGTTGTGGCCGGTCTGATGAGCGGCTACCCGGCCCTCCTTGTCCACGATGATGATGCGCATCCGCGGAAAGCGGCGCGTGACTTCCAACGCCGTCGCCAGCCCTACAATGCCGGCGCCGATAATGAGCAGGTCGCTGCGGTCAGCCATATTGCAAGTCCAGCAAAACTCGCGATTATACGGCGCGTTAGGATCGGTCGCCATGACGCGCATCACACCCAAAAGGCAGTTTCGAGTTTCAGGCACAGAATGCGAGAGCCCGTAGCATCAAAGTTGGCTGTCTGCCCGAAAGAGGGCTGGAATCCTGAAAATACCCCAGTTGCGGGGGGACGAGGCTTCCACCACTTTAGGGACTCGCGTGGTTTCGACTAAGAGGGTAAACTGTTGCCCGAATGCATCCAGGGATTGAAGTGGCAGGACGCAGCGATGTCGGGCGCGTGCGTCCCTCGAATGAAGACCATTTTGGCTACGACGAGCGGTTGGGCGTCTTCGTAGTTTGCGATGGCATGGGCGGACACGCCGCGGGCGAGGTTGCCAGCCAGATCGCGGTCGATACCGTGCTCGCTTTTTTCCGCGAACGGAAGCCCAGCGAGCAAGACAATGTTTATCTGGACGACGCGCCGCTCGGCGCCCGGCTGCTGGCCGAAGCCGTAAAGCAGGCCAATGAGGCCATCCTGGCGTATGCGGAAGAGCACAAGAACACATCCGGGATGGGCACGACACTGGTCGCCGTCCGCTTTGCCGACGGTGTGTTCAGCATTGCCAACGTGGGCGACAGCCGCATCTATCTTTTCCGCGAAGGCCAGTTGCTGCAGTTGACCGAAGACCACTCGCTGGTCATGGAGCAGGTGCGCCGCGGCATGATCACCCTGGAGCAGGCCAGGCGCTCCTCTGCGCAGAACATCATCACCCGCGCCTTGGGGACTGACGAGAACACGCTGCCCGATCTGGGCGAATTTCCCGCGCAGGGCGGCGACATCCTGCTGCTGACCACCGACGGCGTCCTGCGCCACGTGGACGACGTTGAGATCAGCAGCATCCTGCTGCAATTGCCCTCCCTGCAAGCTGCCTGCGATACTCTCATCGACGCCGCCAATGAAGGCGGAGGGGAAGATAACTCGACCTGTGTGCTGATTCGCGTGCCCAACGGCGCCTCATCGGCAGGAAAGCAGCCGAGCGACCAATCCGGGGCAAAAGAGCCGTGAGAAGAAATAAGTTGTTTTTCCCGGGGCTGGGAAGATAATCTCTCAACTTGGGGCCGAATGAAATCCCGAAGGACGAGGAGGCTGTTTGTGCGCAAGACACTGATGATCACTCTGGTGCTGCTGGTCTCTGCCGCGTGGCTGCAGGCGCAGGATTCGATGTCCAATTCCGGGCCGACCACGATTACAGGTTGCCTGGCGACCGTCGGCAATCACTACACTCTCACCGATAGCAGTGGGAAGGTCTACCAACTTTCCGATGAGGCCAATAAGCTGACCAAACATGTTGGCCACGAGGTCAAAATAACCGGTATGCCTGGCGTCAGGACGAGGGATACCACTCAGCAGGGAACTGAATCGAGCGTAAAAGAGACGCCCGTTATCAAAGTAAAGACCGTGACTCACATAGCGGATAAGTGTCAGTAGGTTGAGACCGAAGCTTCTCACCGAGTTTGCTGACGGTTGATGCGTAGTCTATCCATAGTCGGCCTTTGATCCGGCGATCAAAGGTCGACGGCACTTCAATGCGCTCCGGTTGATATTCTTCCAGCCTGGGCCCACAGGAGCTAACGCGCAAGCGGATCCCTTGACCGCGCCCAGCCGCTTGCTCCTCGCTCTGCTTCAGAACGGCAAGACCGGGAATCGACGGCGCACCCGCGCCCTCGATGAAAGCTCGACTTCTCTATGCAGCCGGCCATGGCGCAATCGTCGCTTGTCGAGGAGTTCACCGCGGCTGCAATCCAGGCGGTCGCTACTGTGCAAGTCATCGATCGCTCCCCCGCGAACTTGTGCGCCGCTATCCTGCAGGCGGTCGGAGACGCATCCCGCATTCTCTACGCGCCTCCGCAGGAGCTTCCAGCCAGTCTGTTTAGCGAGTTCGCAGCCGATCCGCGCGTGCGAGCGGATGCAACTCCCGAAGAGGTGGTCAACACCGCCGCCGGCGTGACCGAGGCTTTCGCCGCCGTGGCCAGCACCGGTTCGGTGTGCATCGATGTGAGCTTCGAGCGCACAGGGATCGTCAGTTTAATGGCGCCGCTGCAAGTCGCGGTGGTGGCCGCCGAGAACATCGTTCCCCAGCCGCGCGATCTGTTTCGCGCCGACGTGCTCGACGGCAGGGGACTGAAACGTGATTTCGTATTCGTCACCGGCCCCAGCGCCACGGCCGACATGGGACCTCTGGTTCGCGGCGTTCACGGGCCGCATAAACTGCACATCATTGTGTTGAGGTGAGCGTGGGTAATCTGGTAGATCCCGCCGACATCACTCCCCGCCAGGTGGCCAACAAGAGCGACAAGAAGGCCCTGCTGGATGCCATTCGCATGACGCTGAGTGTGCAGAGCTCAGCCGTCCGCCGCAACACCCAGACCTTCAACCGCAATCGCTACGCCGCCACCGCGCTGCTCCCCGACTACGACGAACTGAAGGACCGCGCCCGCCTGATCAAGGAACAAGCGATTGCCAACTCGCCGGAGCTGCTGCGACAGCTCGAAGCCGCCGTGCGCGCCAACGGCGGGCATTTCTACCTGGCGAAGACGGCGACCGACGCCGACCGATACATTCGCGACGTCCTGCTGCGCCACGAAGCTAAGCTGGTGGTGAAGGGCAAGAGCATCACTTCGGAAGAGATCAAGCTGAACCATGCGCTGGAAGCGGCGGGCATCACCGTCGCCGAAACCGACCTGGCGGAATTCATTCTGCAAGTGGCCGACGAGCAGCCGTCCCATATCATAGCTCCGGCGCTGCATTACTCGCGTGAGCGCATCACGGCGCTCTTCAAGCGCAAGTTCACTACCGACCTGCCGCTCGATACCGGTGAAGAGCTGACCGTATTTGCGCGCGAGAAGCTGCGCCAGCAGTTCATCGCCGCCGATGCCGGCATCTCCGGCGCAAACCTCATTGCCGCTGACAGCGGTTCGCTGATGCTGGTGGAGAGCGAAGGCAACATTCGCATGACCATGACTCTGCCGCCGCTGCACATCGCCCTCGCCGGTATCGAAAAGGTCGTGCCCTCGCGCACCGATTTCGGGACATTCATCGAGCTGCTGCCGCGGAGCGGGACCGGACAGCCGCTGACATCCTACGTCAGCATCCTGCATCCGCCGCTGAAGGCGCCGTCCTTCGCCGCGCCCGGCAAAACCGCGAAGCCGCGCGAGTTCCACCTGGTGCTCATCGACAATGGCCGCAGCCGCATGCGCGAAGATCCAATTCTGCACGAGGCGCTGTACTGCATCCGCTGCAGCGCCTGCCTGAATTCCTGCGCCAACTTCGAGGCCGTCGGAGGCCACGCCTTCGGCGGAGAAACGTACTCCGGCGGAATCGGCGGTTCCTGGGAAGCCGGCACCGGCACACTGATGAATGCCCGCTTCAGCGAACTCTGTACTGGGTGCTCTCGCTGTGTGACGCAATGTCCGGTTCGGATTGACATTCCCTGGCTGAACGAGAACCTGCGGCAGCGCATGAACGCCTTGCAACCCGAGTCGGGCGTGAAGTCGGCGTTCGGAGCAGTGACGGGCAGCGCTCCGGAAGACCGCATCGCTCCGCTGCAAAAGCAGTTCTTCGCCAACTACCATGTCATGGCGAAAGAAGCTACACGCTTTTCGTCGCTGTCAAATGCGGTCACGGGTCTGCCATTCGTGCGCGGTCTGATGGAGAACTTTGTCGGGCTCGATCGCCGTCGCAAACTACCGCCGTTTCCGTCGAAGACCTGGGAGCAGTTGCATCGCGACCAGCCGGGCGATCGGGCGCGTTCCACAAATCCGGGATTGCCTCACGTGCTGATGTTCGCCGACGTGTTCACCAACTACGGTTCGCCAGAACGCGGTATGGCCGCGATGCGCATGCTGCGCGCAGCCGGCGTCAACGTCGAACTCAGTCCTTCGTTGCCCGACGGACGCGCCGCCCTTTCGCAAGGCATGATCGCTACCGCGAGCCAACAGGCGAACGGTCTGGCGAAAACCCTGCTGCCCTATCTGGAGAAGGGAACAGTCATTTGTGTCCTCGAGCCCAGCGTGCTGGCCATGTTCCGCTCCGACTACGAGCATCTGCTGGACGCCACGACATGGGAGAAGTTTGCGCGCGCCAGCTTCCTCGATCCTCTCCAGCTCGTATTGTCCGTCGCTAAAGAACGCGGGACAGATCTGTCGCAGATTTTTCGCGCCGGCAAATCACCGCACGGCACGCTAGTGTTTTACCACTCGCATTGCCAGCAGCGAAGCTGCGACGCGGCATGGCAGACCATCGAGATTCTGCGGTCATGCGGTTTCGACGTGGTCACGTCGTCGGTGGAATGTTGCGGCATGGCGGGCAGCTTCGGCTATAAGCGCGACTACTACGAATTGAGCATGGCCGTCGGCGAAGACCTGTTCGCGCAAGTGCGCGCTGCCGAGCAGGAAGGTGGCCAGCGCACGCTCGTCGCCAGCGGCACTTCGTGCCACGAACAGTTGTGGGCCGGCATGGGCCGCGAGGTGCTGCATCCCGTGGAAGTGCTGGTCAGCACGCTCGACTGAAGCCGTGGGCCGAGTCCCGCTTGCGGGACGGGGACGAAATAACCCAGCGCGATAGAGTCTGTGTGGCAGCTAGAGTTTGGTTCTTGGCAGTGGAGCAGGACAAACGATAATAGAACCCCGAAGGGGTGGATCTGCAGTTAGCCCAGGACGGAGCGAAGCGGAGTCCTGGGTAAAGCGGAAATCTTGGTCTGAGTCCCGTAGGGGCGGCAGCGTTTTCACACAGACTCGATAGCGCTGGGTCGGCTGCATTCGGGGGACCCGTGCCCGTTCAGGGGATGGCACACAGTGACCTGCGCTACTTCTTCACCGTTTCCTTTTCCAGCTTCTCCAGTTCCTGTGTCAACTGTTCCGCCTGATCGTGGAGACGCTTGAGGCGCTCCGCCAACGAGGGTGCGTTCTTCTCACTGGGGGCAGCGGCGGTCGTTGCCGCTGGCGCAACCGCTGCTGCCGGCATCGGTGCCGCCGTCAGATCGGCCAAGGCCTCGTCGAAGGTATCTCGGTAGATCAGCCGGTCGCCCATGGCCAGCACCACCTTCTTGAGCTGTGGCATGCGGGCTTCGGTGGCCTGAATGTAGATGGACTCGAGGTAGAGGAATCCGCCGGTCACGGGTAGAGCGATAATGTTTCCCCGCAGCACGCGCGATCCCTGCTGGTTCCACAGGGTCAGGTCCTTGGAGATGTTCTGGTCCTGGTCGATACGCGATTCAATCTGCATGGGACCGTACATCAACTGCTGCTTCGGCAGTTGATAGAAAATCAATTTTCCTAGTTGGTCACCATCGCATCGCGCCGCCATCCAGCCGATCAAATTGTCTTTTCCTCTGGGCGTATACGGCAGAAGCAGCAGATACTCGGGTTGTTTCTCTCCCGGCAACGTGGCCACCACGTAGGTTGGCGCGATGGGTTCCGGTTGTCCAGACTGGCCATAGAGGTCGCGCGCGATCTCCCAAATATCTTCTTTGTTGTAGAACACCTGAGGATCGCGCATATGAAAGATCCGGTAAGCCTCGGCCTGGGTCCGAAACATAGCTTCTGGATAGCGGGCGTGGCGGCGCAGATCGGCGGGCATTTCTGACGCAGGCTGGAACAGCTTTGGGAACAGGTTCTCGTACGCCTGGATGATCGGATCGCTGGGATCGAATACATACAACGTCATCTTTCCCGTGTAGGCATCCACAGTGGCTTTCACTGCATTGCGAATGTAATTTGCGCCTTCGTCAACGCCAGCCACAGGAAGCACTGCCGAATACGGATGCGAGAGGGAAGTCGTGTAACCATCCACCATCCAGACCAGCCGGCCATCATCGGTAATCACCAGGTAAGGGTCTTTGTCCCAGTGCAGGAAGCCAGCCAGGTGCTCCAATCTGGCTTGCACGTTGCGATAAATCATCATGCGGCTTTGCCCGGTCAGATAGCCCGTGAAGACGATGTTTGGCTCGCCCTGCGAGATCGCAGCGGCAACCTTCAGAAGAAATGAGCCAACCGGAAAGCCACCTGTGCCTTGATATGTCGAATACTTATTCTGATCGCCGGAAGGATAATCAAACTCTTCGCGCGCGGTGTGAACGAAGACTGGGTCCTGGGTCCTCTCGCCAAAGTAGATCTCCGGCCTCGTGAGCTGAAACGCCGGCGACTTGATCTCCGGAGGAGCGTTCTTGATGAGCAGGACAGGCAGTCCATCCGGCGTGATCTTGTTGACCTCTGAAACCACTACGCCAAAGCCGTGCGTGTAAATAAAATGAGGATTGATCCAGCTCTCGCTCGCCTCAGCGGACAACTGGGTGATGTCAATCTCGCGCGGCGACAGCAGCACCTGCTTGATGCGGTCGTTGACAAAATAGCGGTCGACGTCGGTGTCGGGGAAAGTGTAGTACGGGCGCAGCGCTTGAATCTGCGTGATGGTCGCGTTATACGCGCGCAGGTCCCAGAGCCGGGCATTAGCCAGCAAGGTCGCGTCCTGCACCGGATCGACCACGCCCTGGCCGGACGGTGTGAAAGGCTGTTCCGTGGCGTTACGATTCAAACCAAACGCAGCGGTGGTCGCCTGAATATGACGCTCAATGTAGGGCCGTTCGATCGAGATCTCATTTGGTCGCACGTAGACGGCGCGAACAATGGCAGGCAGCACCGCCTGCAGAATAAAACAGGACAACACGACGATGACTGCCTGCTTGAATTTCGACAGCCACACCAGCGGCAGCGCCACGAAGGCTGAAATAATGAGCAACCAGCGCAAAGGCAGAGTGAACTTTTCGTCTACGTAGTCCGCGCCGGTCATGAAGGCGTGCGACTTGAACAGCAGCTCGTAGTTGCCCAGGTAAACCCAGCCGGCAAAACCCAGCAACAAAATCACAGCCATCACGCGGACGAACGGCGCGCGCGTGGCGCCCGGCAACCTCAGATAGCTCCCGAGACTGATATCTCGGGAAGGCCCATCCATCAGCCGGCCATATTTGACCCTTTCGGCCAACTGCCATCCCCGGGCCGTCACCCAGAACAGCACGGCACACAGAATTGCCAACACAAACACGAATCCCAGCAGGTCCGAATAGAAAGGCAGATCGAACAGGTAGAACGGTAAGGCGTGCGAGAAAACTTTGTCCTGCCACGCGTCGTGAGGCGCCGCGAGGCCACGCGAACCGACAAATCGCATCACCGTCCAGAAGTCAATCGACGAGGACGCGAACAAGAGCGAGATCACGGCCAACCCGATAGGTACCAGTCGCGAGTAAAAAGGGTAATCCCGTTGCCGGATGCCGGCAAAGTGCAAGCCGCGGGCATGAGCCGTGTACAGCGCAATGAAGGCCACCAGCGCGCCAACCGCAGTGGGCGCAATGCTGTACCACAGCATACTGACCCAGGTATTGACCTGCGCCACTTCCTTCCACCAGTTGTACTCGATGATGAAATTGGCCGCCGTCGGGATGGCCCAACCGAGAAACGCGAGCGACACCAATACAAGGATGAAAACGCGGATATGGGAAGGACGCATAAAGGCGATTCTTGCGTGTCCAGCAGTGGCGCCGCTTCCAGCCAAGACAATCTTCAGCGACGCGGCATCACCATTAGGGCAGGTGGTCGAATCGTATCACAGCCGCCATGCGGAGGAAGCCGCGGGACACTTGCCCCACATGGAATTGCGCCGGTGTTGATTCCACTCCTGCGGGATGACAATCGGTTGGAAACATGCTCTAGTAGTGGCGATAGCCGAGAGCCAAGGCTAACGGCTAATTGCTAACAGCTAATTGCCGCCTTATGGACTTCGATCAACTGGAAACGTTTCTGGAAGTCGCGCGGCTGAGCAGCTTCTCGCGCGCAGCCGAGCGGCGTTTCCGCACCCAGCCGGCGATTTCGGCGCAAATCCGCGCGCTGGAAGAAGAGGTCGGTGCCAAGTTGCTGGACCGCAGCGGCGGCAAGGTCGCCATCACCGGGGCCGGCAAAGTTTTTCAGAAATACGCTGAGGACACGCTGGAGGGACGCCGGGTGGTGCTGATTGCTCTGGCCGAGATGCACCGCATCCCGCGCGGCGAAATCGTCGTCGCCGCCAATGAAGGCACTTGCCTGCACATCCTCCCCGAGGTGTTCGCGCAGTTCAAACGGGACTACCCGAAAGTGTCGGTGAGCATCCAACGTTCTGATTACGCCAAGATACTAGACGCGATTCTCGAAAACGTGGTGGACCTCGGGGTGGTCTCGCTGCCCGTGAATGATAATCGGCTGGAAGCGCAGATGATTCATCGCGATGAAC
>PLBD01000381.1 GCA_003135315.1 Acidobacteriaceae bacterium
GGATGTCGCCCGTCCCGCCGGTAGCCATTCCAGGGTTGCCGGTGGGATTGACCCATGCCGTTCCATCGGGCAGCGCGACGATCGTGCGGTTGCCCTTCAACACCAGCACCAGGTGATGGTCTCGGGCGAAGCTGCGCGCGACATTGACGCGGTCGGCCTGTATTGCCTTGATGGAAATGCCCGCCAGGCGCGACATCTNNGCGTCGACGACGAGCGGGACCTTTGTCTGCCTCACTGCTTCGTGTATGAACTGCACCGTCTCCGGATCGCGGCCGAGGCCCGGGCCAATAGCAACGACGGTCATGGGCTTGGTGAGATCGGCGAAGCGGCCGCTCTCCGCAGCTGCCAGCGCAATCGAGCCGGCTGCGGTCTCCGCCAGGGGCTCGGTCATCAATTCGGCGGCGAAACTGGCCACGCTGGTCAGCACCCGCGCTGGGGTCGCAACCGTGCTCAATCCCGCTCCCGCGCGCAGCGCAGCCATGCCGGCCATCGCCGCCGCGCCCGACTTGCCGAACGAGCCACCGACAATCAACGCGTGCCCGTACATGCCTTTGTTGCTGTCGCGAGGACGCGGCGTGAGCAGCCCGGCAAAATCGCGCGGGGTCGTGACTTCCAGATTCAGGCTGGAGACAATCGCCTCAGGAGGCGAGCCGATCGGCGCGACGAGGACCGGGCCGCGCGTCAGATTGCCGAAGACGTGCGCCGGGCGCGGAGCGGTGAACGTCACAATCGCATCCGCCCTGGCGATTCCTTCGCCCGACTGCGGCGTCATGGCGTCGGATTCGGCGCCCGAGGGAATATCGACTGCAACAACAGGCTTGTCGCTGCGATTCATCGCAGCGATCGCGTCGGCGTATAGGCCTGTCACCGGCGGCTTAAAGCCGGTGCCCAGGACCGCATCGACGATCAATTCGCAGTTGCCCAGGCTGCGGGACGACTCCGCTTCCAGTTCCTGCGGGCTGGTCACTTCGATGGGACGCAGCGGCAGGCGCTCGAACATGGCGAGCGCGTCGCCCTTTAATTCCGTTCGCGACGTCAGCAGCAGGACTTCCACCACGCGTCCGGCGCGATGCAGTTTGCGCGCGACCNNCGAAGCCGTCGCCGCCATTGTTGCCCTTGCCGCAGATCACGGTGACGCGATTGGCCTCTGGGTAGCGTTGCAGGATGAATCGCGCGATCGCGCTGCCGGCATTTTCCATCAGCGTGAGCGATGGCACGCCGAAGCGTTCCGTGGTCGCGCGATCGATCTTGCGCATCTCGTCCGCGGTGGTGATCTTCATGCGCGCTCCGCCGACTGCTCCAGCCGCCGCAAGCCTTCAGGCTCGCCCATGGCGATGAGGTGGTCGCCCTGATGGATGACTTCATCGGGCGAAGGATTGAAGCGCATGTGCGCACCTTCTCCTTTGATGGCCAGCACGATCACGCCCATCTCCTGGCGGATGCGCGAGCCTTCCAGCGTCTGGCCGGCCACGCGCGAGCCGGCTTGCACCTGGACTTCTTCGATCTCCAACGGAAGCTGCCGGTTCATCGCGGTGTCGAAGAAATCGACGACGTGCGGACGCATGAAGGTCTGGGCAATGCGATAGCCGGCGAAATTGTAGGGCGAAACTACGTGATTGGCGCCGGCCGTCAGCAGGTGTTTCTCCGCTTCTTCCTCGCTGGCGCGAGCGATGATCTGGAGCTTGGGGTTCAGGCTGCGCGCCGTAAGGAGAATGTAGATGTTCGTCCCGTCGGTGGTGGTAGAGGCCACCAGGCCGCGCGCCCTTTCGATATGCGCCTGCCGCAGCACCGCCGCTTGCGTCGCATCTCCGATCAGCGTGAGCCAGCCTTCGGCGGAGTAGCGCGCCAGTTTGTTGACGTCGTTATCGATGATGACGAAGGGACACGGTTTGCGCGCCAGCTCGCGCGCCACGCTGCGGCCAACGCGCCCCGCGCCGCAAATAATGTAGTGGTCCGACAATCGTCCGATCTCGCGGTCCATGCGCCTCCTGCCGAAAACCGATTGTAGCTCGAATTCCAGCAAAGCCTGGGTCGCGCCCCCGAAGAACAACAGCACCAGGGCGACGCCGGCAATGATGACGAAACTATTGAAGATGCGACCTGTGTACGAAAGGGGATGAACTTCCCCGTAGCCGATAGTGGTGATCGTGGTCAGCACCATGTAGAAGCCCTCGAACCACGACCAGCCCTCGAGGAAATGAAATCCGGCCATGCCGATCAGGACCAGCGCTACCAGCGCCACGAATACGATCCTCAGGTTGAGATAGGGCTTCACTGCAGCCATTGTGGCGCGGCGGGGGGGTGAGTGCAAACAAAAAGCCCTCCCGCGAAAGGAAGGGCTTTTTCGCGCCGCTGATTTGCCTGACTAATCCCCAGCGACCTTTACTTCATTCGAGGACATGTTCTGCACCTTGCTGTGATGACGTCCGTAGCCGAAGTAGATGACCATGCCGATGGCGAGCCACACCAGCAGCCGTATCCAGGTGCCAAGCGGCAGGCTGGCCATCAAACCGACTGAGACCAGCACGCCCAGAATCGGCACCAGCGGAACCATCGGCGTCTTGAATGGCCGATGCAGGTCGGGGCGACGTACACGCAGGATCCACACGCCAAAGCACACAATCACGAACGCAAGCAACGTACCGATGCTCACCAGTTCGCCCAGGATTTCGATGGGAATGATGGCCGCGAACACCGCGACAAATCCACCCACCAGCAGGGTGGATATCCACGGCGTGCGGAAGCGGGGATGCACTTCGCCCGCCCACGCCGGCAGCAAACGATCGCGCGACATGGAGTAGAAAACGCGCGACTGTCCCAGCAGCATGACCAGCATCACCGTAGCCAGGCCGAAGATCGCTCCCAACTTGACCAGAATCTTGGCCCAGGCGATGCCGGTTACATCGATGCCCAACGCCACCGGATCGGAAACGTTCAGATCGGTGTAAGGAACAATTCCGGTCAGGAGGCCGGCCACCAGAATGTACAAGACAGTACAGATGACCAGAGAACCAAGGATGCCGAAGGGCATGTCTTTCTGGGGATTTTTTGATTCCTGGGCTGCAGTGGAAACCGCATCAAATCCGATATAGGCAAAGAAGATGACGCTGGCGCCACGAGCAATTCCGGACCACCCGTATTGCCCGAACTTGCCGGTGATGTTTGGCGGAATAAACGGGTGCCAATTGGCTTGCACGATGGCAGGATTCTTCAGGGCATACAGGCCGGCAATCACGATGAACATCAGCACGATGGCGACCTTGACGATCACGATCCCCGAGTTGAAGTTTGCCGACTCCTTGATGCCGATCACCAGCAGGATGGTGACGCCAATGATCGCCAGAAAAGCCACCAGATTGAACAGGCCGGTCTGCTGCGGCAATGTGTTGGGATTGATATGCTGGGCCTGGAGCGTGTCTTTCATTCGCTCCAGGTGCTCCCAGTGGCCACCGAAGAAGACGAGTTTCTCGCTGGGCGCCAGGGTGAGTCGAGGGGGAATGCGAATGCCGAAGTCCTCCAGGAAGCTAAGCACATAGCCGCTCCAGCCGGAAGCAACGGTCGCAGCGCCAAAGGCATATTCCAGGATCAGGTCCCAGCCGATGATCCAGGCGAAAATCTCGCCCAGCGTGGCATAACCGTAGGTGTACGCCGAGCCGGCGATGGGAATCAGCGAGGCAAACTCCGCATAGCACAGGCCGGCAAAAACGCAAGCGATGCCCGAGAGGATGAACGAAAGCACAATCGCCGGCCCGGCATACTTGGCGGCGGCCGATCCGGTGAGCACGAAGATTCCCGCGCCGATGATTGCGCCGATTCCGAGCGTAATCAGGTTGATCGGCCCCAGGGCGCGTTTCAGACTGTGTTCCCCCGTCTCCGCTGCTTCTTGCGTCAGCATGTCGAGGGGCTTGCACTTCAACAAATTGGATGACATTTAGGCTTTGCCTCTTCTCAGCAACTAGGCTTGCTCGCGGCCCCGTGGGTTAAGCTTCGACCACAGGAAATACACCGGAATCCCGAGTAGAACGATGATCAGGCCGGGCCACGTGTATTGCGGCTTATAACGCAACAAGACTACATCAATAAAGGTCGCGATCAAAATATACAGCGCGGGCAGCACGGGGTACCCGAGGGCGCGATAAGGCCGCGGCTCGTCCGGTCTTTTGACGCGCAGCACGAACAGCCCGGCGATCGTGAGGATGTAGAACACCAGCACCGCGAAGATGATGTAGTCGAGTAGCTGGCCGTAGCTGCCCGAAATGCAAAGAATGCAGGTCCAGACACACTGCATGGCCAGCGAGTGTACGGGCGTGTGGTACTTGGGATGCAGCTTGGCTGCGCTGCGGAAGAAGAGTCCGTCCTTGGCCATGGCGTAGTAGACGCGCGCGCCCGCCAGGATCAGACCGTTGTTGCAGCCGAAAGTGGAGACCAGGATGGCGATCGCCATGACCGCTGCACCGCTGGGGCCGAAGATCTGCTGCATCACTGCGGTCGCAACGCGGTCTTCCGACGCGTGCTGAATGCCGCGCGCCAGAATCGTGGCTCCGTGCGCGTCTCCCTGGAGCGGTAATACCGTGAGGTAAACCACGTTCGCCAGCACGTAAAGCAGCGTAACGGCGGCAGTGCCGAACGCCAGCGCCAGAGGCAGGTTGCGCTTCGGGTTCTGGACTTCGGCCGCGGTGAATGTGATGTTGTTCCACGCGTCCGACGAGAACAGCGAACCAACCTGCGCCACGGCGAGGATGGTCAGCGTTCCCACCAGCGCAATCGGACCGCCGACGCCGACTTGCACGGGATGAAGGACATGCCAGCCTGCATTCCGCCAATAGTTCACGCCAAAGTTGGCAGCGATGGCCTGGGCATTGCGTCCCACGAAAAGCCCAAGCAGCACCAGGCCAAGTAGCGCGGCCGTCTTGGCAATAGTGAAGACGTTCTGCACCGCCGCGCCTGTGCGCACTCCGAAGATATTCAGGACGGACAGGAAGATCACGATCACGATCGCCGCAAGATTCTGCGTGTTCAGCCCGACATCCATGTTGCCCAGGACCATGGGGCCAATGGGGATGGGAGGCACGTGGGCGATATGAATCAGCCAGTGCGTGGANNGCGGCGATGGTGCCCGTCTGAATGACCAGAAAGAGCGTCCAGCCGTAGAGAAATCCCCACAGCGGGCCGAGCGCCTCGCGCAGATACACGTACTGCCCGCCGGCGTGCGGCATCATTGCCGCCAGTTCGCCATAGGCCAGCGCGCCGGTGAAGGTGAGAAATCCGGTGAGCACCCAGGCGCCGATCAGCAGGATGGGAGAGTCGACCAGGCGCGCAATGTCGGCCGAGACAATGAAGATGCCCGAGCCGATCATGGAGCCCATCACCAGCGTGGTAGCGCTGATTGGACCGAGGCCTTTTACGAATCCGTTTTCGCCGGAGGCCGCCGAGATAGTTTTCGCTTCAGTAGCCAAGGAACCTCGAAGGGGCTAGCACGTTTAGGTGCGCCACGATGGCCCATCTATATCATTGTCATCCCGACCGAGGACGTGAGTCCGAGCGGAGGGACCTGCTTTTCGAGATGCGCGAATCGCTCGCCAGCTTACACCAACACCCGCAGGAATTCCTCCGCTACTTTCGCCGGCGAACTTAAGAGATCGGAAATCACTGCCACCGAATCCGCTCCGGCATCGATCACGGAGCGGGCATTGGCTCGCGTGATCCCGCCAATGGCGACCAGCGGTTTCTTCGTTGCGGCCCGCGCGGCGCGAATTCCGTCCAGCCCCACTACGGGATCCGGATTCCGCTTCGACGAGGTCGCGAACACCGGGCCGTAGGCGATGTAGTCAGCCGGACCGGCATCTGCCTGCCGTAACTGCTCGAGATTGTGAGTGGAGACTCCGAGAATCCGACCGGGGCCGATCAATGTGCGCGCGCTCTCGGGCGAAAGATCCTCGCGGCCGACGTGCACACCCTGCAGTTCAGCCGCGATGCAGACATCAGCGCGGTCATTCATGATCACGATGACGTTCTTGCCCAGTGCGCGGCGGATTTCACGCGTGTGGTCCAGCATCTCGCGCGTGGTGCCCACCTTGTTGCGATACTGAATGAGTGTCGCGCCGCCAGCCGCCAGATCGCGCGCGTAGTCCACAATGGCAGCGGTAGTCCGCAGCGGCAAGGCGAAACAGGAAACATCGACGATGGCGTAGAGCCTGGGTAGATTCATTGTCTGAACAGACATTTCCACCACAGAGACACAGAGGCACAGAGAATGAAACTAGAAAATAAATCCTCTGTGTCTCTGTGCCTCTGTGGTGAA
>PLBD01000333.1 GCA_003135315.1 Acidobacteriaceae bacterium
AGTTCCCCCAGCAAGTCATGGGGCATGTTGGACAGGATCGCCGTGCGCGCTCCCTGGCGCGTGATCTCGCGCGCGAGATCGAGAGCACGAGGATTGACGCGCAGCCACATCCGGGTCTCGAAGTTCACGACGCGCTCTACTTGATCGGCACTCAGTGAGATGCCGGCAGCGTCGGCAAAGCGCCGCCAATGCTGCTGACAGTCCTGCCGGCCGCAGTCATATGCATCGCGTGTTTCTGAGTAGAGCTGAAAGAACGGCGGCTCGCTGACGCCNNGCGCAGGTTGCGGGCTCAGGTTTCCCGGCGGATACTGTTAGAACCCTGAGGTGCATCGAAGAGGGAAGCGATGAGCACAAGCGCACAGAATGGACTCATTCACTTGGCAAGTAAGTATTCCGTTGACGAAACGCTGCGGCGGCTGGAAGAGCTGTTGCAGCAAAAGGGTTTGACCACGTTCGCGAAGGTAGATCACAGCGGTGAGGCCGCCAAGGTCGGATTGGAGATGCGCCCCACCAAGCTGCTTATCTTCGGCAGCCCCAAGGCAGGTACGCCATTGATGCAAGCATCGCCGAGCCTGGCGATCGATCTGCCACTGAAGGCTCTGTTCTGGCAAGACGCGGACAGCAATGTGTGGCTCACCTACAACGACCCAACTTATCTCATGCGGCGGCACGATGTGCCATCGGAACTCCTCCCGAACATCGCGGGAGCGAGCGCGCTGCTTGAGAAAGCCGTTAGCTAGAAGAGAACACGCGCAGCCCCGTCTCGTGCCACCGGATTGTCCCTCGCGATACACTCTTCTTTTCCCATGCCATCGAAACGCAGCCTTGAACTTCGCCGGCAGGTCGGTCAGTTGCTCATCATGGGCTTTGACGGCACTGTCATGTCGCAACGCCTGCGCGTCATGCTTTCAAAGTTTCAGCCCGGCGGCATCATTCTCTTCAAGCGCAACGTAGAAGACGCCGGGCAGACACACGCATTGCTTCGCGAGGCCCAACAGGCCAGTTTCACGCCTATGTTCCTCTGTGTCGACATGGAGGGAGGCACCGTTGATCGCCTCCGTGATGTGGTCGCGCCAGCACCATCGGTGGCCGAGGTTGCGGCTGCCGGCTCGAAGAAGCTCTTCCGCAAGCATGGCCGGCTGATCGGCGAAGAGGTCCGCGCGCTCGGGTTCAACACCGATTTCGCCCCTGTCCTGGATTTGCAACTCGAGCCATCGCAAAACGTCTTGACCACGCGTACGGTTTCGCCCAAACCAAAACAAACCATCGTCTACGCGCACGAATTTCTGCGCGGCCTGCGCGACAGCGACGTCCTCGGCTGCGGCAAACATTTCCCCGGTCTCGGCGAGGCCAGTCTCGATACCCATGCCGAACTGCCCTCGGTCCCCAAGCCTTGGAAGCGGCTTTGGAAGGAAGACTTGCTTCCGTATCGCAAACTCCGGCACGATCTGCCCTTCGTGATGGTGGCACACGCAGCTTACCCGCAGGTCACGGGCGACAGCGCGCCCGCTTCGCTCTCGAAGAAATGGATGAGCGGAATCCTGCGCAGGAAAATCGGCTATCGCGGGCTGATCATCACCGACGATCTCGACATGGGCGGCGTGCTGGCGACGGCGCCGATCGACGATGCCGCAGTGGAGACGCTGCGCTGCGGTGCCGACATGTTCCTCATCTGCCAGAAAGAAGAGAGCGTGCGGCGCGCGTTCGAAGCCGTCCTCAAACGCGCTGAGAGTGACAAGAAATTCGCCGAACTCATCGCGGAGAAATCGAAGCGCGTTCGTGATGCCAAGAAAAAGTCGAAAGCGCTGAAGCACATGGCGCCGCCTCCTAAACAGAAGACAGTAGAAAGGCTGACCCGAAAGATCTGGCAGTTCAGCGAAGAGGTGCGAGCCTACACCATTCCATCCGACGAGGTAGATGAGTGATCGTCGCCGGCGTGATGAGCGGGACCTCGGCCGACGGGATCAATGTCGCTTTGGTGCGCGTCCAGGGACGCGGCTTCCGCTCCCGGCTGGAACTGCTCGCACATTACCAGTTTCCCTATCCCAGCGATGTACGGCGCGCTGTTTTGGCAGCAATGAATGCCCGCTCGGCCGCTGTTGCCGATCTGTCGCGACTCAACTTCCTGCTCGGCGACCTCTACGCCGACGCGGTGCGAACCGCGCAGCGGCGCGCGCACCTGCAATGCGAGCTTGTCGGCTGCCACGGCCAGACGCTCTATCATCAAGGAAATTCCAAGCCGTATCTGGGACGTCGCATCGCGTGTACCTGGCAAACAGGTGAGGCAGCGATCATCGCAGCGAAGGTCGGCGTGCCAGTAGTCTCCGACTTCCGTCCAGCAGACCTGGCTGCCGGCGGCAAGGGCGCGCCCTTGGTCCCATTCCTCGATTATGTTCTCTATCGACATCGCCGCTATGGGCGCATCGTTCAGAATCTTGGCGGGATCGGAAATTTGACGGCGATTCCTCCGCGCGCATCACCCGAACAGGTGATCGCCTTCGACACCGGGCCCGGCAACATGGTGATTGATGCCGTCGCCGAGCAGCTCTTCGACAAGCCATTTGATCGCAACGGACGGTTGGCGGCACGCGGTGAACCCATCGAGCGTGTGCTGCGCGAATTGCTGCGGCACCCGTTCTTCCAGCAGAAGCCGCCCAAGACCGCGGGACGCGAGCAGTTCGGCCGCGAGTTTGTGCGCGAAATGCTGCGCCGCGGCCGCCGGGCCGACGACAACGACATCATTGCAACGGCTACCGCACTAACCGCGCGGTCGATCGGAATTGCCGTTCGCAGGTTCGTCTTGCCGCTGCTGGAGAGTGAAGATGCGAAGCCGGCACGCTTCCGCGAATTTGTTGTCTCCGGAGGCGGAACCAAGAACGCTACGCTGATGCGCATGATCCGCGAGGAACTTGCGTCCCTGAAGATGCGGGTACGTACTACAGACGACCTTGGGCTACCGTCCGAGGCGAAAGAGGCGACGGCGTTCGCCCTGATGGCCTACCAGACCTGGCGACGCCTGCCGTCGAATGTTCCTTCCGCGACCGGAGCCGAGCGGCCGGCCATCCTCGGGAAGATTAGTTATGCGTAAGATCTGTTTCACCGCAGAGGACACGGAGCGCGCGGAGAAGACCGAGAATTTGTTTACCACGGAGACACAAAAGCACCGAGTAAAACAAAGAGAGAGAGAGAAATAATCCAACCGCCAATTCAAGGACTAATGGAATTCCGTATTCCCTCCGCGCGCTCTGTGTTCTCCGTGGTGAATCTGAAACCCAGATTTTCTCTGTGTCTCTGTGTCTCTGTGGTGATATGCCTTGCCGGCTGCACGCGCAAGCCCGATCCCAACACGCTGGTCATGATCATCGAGAGCAGTCCCATCAATCTTGATCCGCGCGTGGGGGTCGATTCGCAATCGCAGCGCATCGACGAACTGCTGTTTGATTCGCTACTCCGCCACGACGAACATTTCCAGCTGCAGCCCTCGTTGGCCGACAGTTGGGAAACCCCCGATCCCCTGACGTACATTTTTCATCTGCATCACGGCGTGCGCTTCCACAATGGGCAGCCACTGACCGCGCGTGATGTGAAGTGGACATTCGATTCGCTGCTCACGGGCAACTTACGCAGCACCAAAACCAGTACCTTCACCAAAGTGAGCCGGATCGACGCGCCTGATGACTACACCGTTATTTTTCACCTGAAGGAGCCATTCGCACCTCTCCTGTGGAATCTGTCCGGAGCCGCCGGCATCGTTCCCTACGGCAGCGGCGAAGACTTCAACCGTAAACCCATTGGCTCGGGACCGTTCCGCTTCGTCAGTGCGCAGCAGGACAAGAATGTCGTCATCGAGCGCAATCCGGATTACTGGGACGCTCCCGCCAAGCTCGATCGCGTGGAGTTTAAGGTAATTCCGGATGCTACGACGCGCGCTCTCGAACTTCGCAAGCAGAGCGCTGACGTCGCCATAAACTCGCTGGTTGCCGACACCGTGGTGGCGCTGGAGCGCGATCGCGACCTCACCGTGATGGAAGCTCCGGGCACGATCTACGCCTACATCGCGCTGAATCTACGCGATCCCATTCTGAAGGACGTGCGCGTGCGGCGCGCGATCGCTTATGCCATCGATGTGCAGCCCATCATTCATTACCTGCTGCGCGACGAGGCGCGACCGGCTTACAGCGTGCTGCCGCCGCAGCACTGGGCGTACGACGGCAATGTGGACCGCTATCCGCATGACGCGGAGCGTGCGCGTGCGCTGCTTGATGCCGCCGGATATCGCCCGGTCAACGGAGTACGCTTTCACATCACGATGAAGACCTCAACTGAGGAGTCGACACGGCTGCTGGCAGCGGTGTTGCAAGAGCAGTTGCGGGAGGTGGGCATCGCGCTCGACATTCGGACCTTCGAGTTCGCGACCTTCCTGGCCGATGTGACCAAGGGCGCGTATCAGGTCCATTCGCTGCGCTGGATTGGCGGCAATCAGGACCCGGACATCTTCGAGAACCTCTTCGACACGGCAAGCTTCGCGCCCAAGCGCGCCAATCGCACGTTCTACTCGAACCCGCGGGTTGATCAGTTAATCCGTGAAGGCCGCAGCACACTCGATCAGCAGAAGCGCAAGGCAATCTACGATCAGATCCAGCAGATTCTGGCCGACGATCTGCCCTACATCAATCTGTGGTATCTGGACAATGTGCTGGTCCACACGAATCGCGTGCGCGGCATCGAAATGGGACCGTCGGGGAACTACGATTTTCTGCGCACTGCGGAGCTTGCCCATTGAATAGCCGTGCCGCAGTCTTAGCAACACAACAGTCCCGACCGGAACACCCGAACGTGCTGGCTGAGCTCCTGGTGGGCTTCTAGAATCCGAACGCGATAGCCGATGCCGGAGCGCCGATACACCGCCCCCAGCAATTCGCTGATCTCTCGATGGCTGCGCTCGGCGATCGCCACAATCGAAGGTCCGGAGCCGCTCAGGCAAACCCCGAGCAGATCCGGATGTTCCAACTCCAGCGCTTCCGCCAGTCCTGGCACGACTTTGTGTCGTGCCGGTTGGTGGACGCGATCGCGCATGGCGTGCTTCAACAGCGAGAAGTCGCCGCTGTGCAACGACTGCAAGAGCAGAGCGACTCTCTGCAAGTTGAAGACGACATCGGCGCGCGAAAGGCACTCAGGCAGCACTGCGCGCGATTCGCCGGTTGCTAGTGAAACATCAGGGGTCAACACGACGAATGCAAGCGACTCCGGCCACGAGAACTGTCTGGCTTGCACCATGCCTTTAGGCAGTTGGCAGCTTAGCGTGAGTCCGCCCAGAAGCGAAGCGGCGGCGTTGTCGGGATGGGATTCCAGCGCGCAGGCTGCGCTTAGCAGCGTTTCAATCGGCAGCATGCCGGCCACAGCCTCATACAGACGCAAGCCAGCGACAGTTGCGGCCGCACTGCTGCCGAGCCCAGCTCGCATTGGGATGTCGCTGCGCACCTCGATCGACAAGGAAGGCAGCCTGGAGAAATCCTCGCCGGCGAGCAACCGATAGGCTCGCTCGATGCAGTTTTCGCCTTGGAGCTCGTGATCGAGGAAGCGAAATTCCAGTTTTCCACGGCCCGGTATTCTTCTAACTCGCAAAGACAAGTACAGCTGCACCGCGACTGCGAGCGTGTCGAAGCCGGGCCCGAGGTTGGCAATCGATGCCGGGACTTTGATCTCGAAATCGTCCGCAGCACTTCGTGGAGTGGCGGCCTTCTCGATAGGGTTCATGCTGATGACATTCATGCGCAGCACACTCCTTGTAGTGCCGGTTCGCGTAATTGCGATTTGAGGATGTAGTCCGTGTCTTTGAGGGCGTGGCCGGTCAGGATGGCGACTACAACCGCATCACGGTCGATCTTTCGTTGTTCCGTCAGTTTTCGGAGCGCAGCCAGGGTTGTTGCCGACGCTGGTTCGCAACCGATGCCATCGCGGCCGATCATGGCCTTCGCTTCGGCGATCTCCTCATCGGTCACGTCCATGACGAAGCCGTTAGTGTCGCGCACCGCGCGCAGGGCTTTCTTCCACGAACGCGGATTGCCGATCCGAATCGCCGTCGCTGCGGTCTCCGGCGACTCCACAGGTTCGAGCTCCGTCGCACCGGAGCGCCACATCCTCGCCAGCGGATTCGCACCCCCAGCCTGGACGACGATCAGGCGAGGCAACTTCGGCAAGAAGCCTGTTGCGTGCAACTCGGCCAGGGCTTTTCCAAATGCCGAGCTGTTGCCGAGATTGCCGCCGGGTACGATGATGTAGTCCGGCGCCTGCCAGCTAAGCTGCTCCAGCAGTTCGAACATCACGGTCTTCTGCCCTTCCAGCCGAAATGGGTTGATGGAGTTCAGGAAATAGAGGTCATCGTTCGCCTCGTGCAGAATTCGTTCTAGCGCACGATCGAAGCTGCCAGCGACGTGGACGATCTCGGCGCCGAAATCCATGGCTTGCGCAAGTTTGTTCATCGACACTTGTCCCGCTGGGAGGTAAACCTTCGCCCTCAATCCGGCGCGTGCCGCATACGCCGCCAGGGATCCGGAGGTGTTTCCGGTGGAAGCGCAGCCGACAACCTTCGCGCCAATGAACACGGCTTCGGTTAAGCCGACGGTCATCCCGAGGTCCTTGAAACATGCCGTCGGGTTCCAGCCGAGATGTTTGAAGCGAAGATTCCGCAGCCCCGCCCAGTGGGCCGTCTTCCTGCCTTCGATCAGCGGATTGTTGCCTTCACCCATCGTCACGATTTCGGAATAGCCGCCGGGAAGGAACTCGCGAAAGCGCCATACGCCGCTCACATCGCGCGGGTCATACGAACATCTCCGCTGAAGCCAGGTGTACTTGAGCTCGGCAGGAGTCGTGTTCACCGGACCAACCACAACTTCCAGCAGCTCTCCGCAGATCGCACACGAGAGCGAGCGATCGTGAAGGTCCAGGGTTGCGGCACAGTCCGTGTTAATACAGCGCAGATGCATACAAAGAGCTCCTAACTCAGGATCGGCATGGTCACTGGCGCTTCGGCCAGAAAGTCGAACTCGGCGATTCTTGCCAGTGCGTTGTCAAGCTGCTTCTGCCTGCACGGCTCCAAGGTAATCACGAAGGGCAGCGCCGATTTGGTGTGGCCTGGCTTCTGCAGGACGGCGTCGAGGTTGATGTCGCAACTGGCAAGCACGCTGGCCAGCACCGCGATAATTCCCGGTTTGTCGCGAACGACGAAGCGCAGATAGTGCGGTGCCTCTTGATCAGTTACGAATTCGCAAGAAGCTGCTGAAATGTGGTCTGGCAATTCAACTCCTCGCGAGCGCCCACGGGCTGCCTGGAGGAGATCGGAGACGACCGCAACCGCAGTCGGATCTCCTCCGGCGCCGTGGCCCCCAAAAGTCGTGTCACCACCGAATTCGCCGCTGCTTACCACCAGGTTCTGACTCCCGACAACTCTCGCTAATGAGGAGTCATTCGAGACCAGCGACGGTTCCACAGCGAGATAGGCTTGCCCATCCTTCAGTTTCGCCGTCGATATCTGCCGAACCGTGCAGCCGAGTTCGTGCGCGTATTCGAAGTCAAACGGCTTGAGGCTGCGGATGGAGCGGCGGACGACCTGCTGCGGCGATACCTCGATCTTCAGTCCAACGCGCGCCAGGATCGCCAGTTTCGCGGCGGCGTCCTGACCATCGATGTCATCGGTCGAATCCGCTTCCGCGAAACCCGCCTCCTGCGCCTCGCGAAGTGCGTCATCGAAAGACACGCCAGCTTGTTCAATCCGCGTCAGGATGTAATTGCAGGTACCGTTGAGAATTCCACGGATCTGAACGATGCGATCGCCAGCCAGACCATCGTGTAGTCCAGAGAGCACAGGCACGCCGCCGGCAACACACGCGCCGAAACCCAGATACTGGTGGTTTTCGCGGGCCAGTTCGAGCAAGTCCGGACCGAAATGCGCGATGAGCTGTTTGTTGGCAGTTACCACGGCCTTACCGCATTGCAGGGCGCGACGCACTAATTGGTGGGCCGGTTCCAGGCCGCCAATCAACTCGACGATGACGTTAGCATCGGAGGCGAGTACCTGCTGGATACTGTCAGTCCAGCGTACGTCTGAAGCAATCCAGCCGACCTTCTTGCGAGCTATGTTGCGATTGCAGACGTGAGTGAGTCGCAACGAATGGTCATCACGCCGGGCCTGCAACAACCGTGCGACGGCACTACCCACGGTGCCGAAGCCGACCAGCGCAACACGGCATTGGGTCTGGGCAATTTGCCTGGGGCGATCGATACACGACAGAGCGGTAACCATATCAGGCGACCTCCGCCACATCTTCAATCGACGTTCCGCCAAATTTCATTACGATCATGTTGGTTCCGTGATGAAAATTCTGCCAAAAACGAAAAACCCACCAGCCTTTCGGGCGGTGGGTCCGGATTCATCTTTCCTTGAGAGCTACTTAGGAACTATTGCCGATCCGCGTTCCGCCCGTTTTTGAGATAGGTGTGCTTGTGAACACACCTGTGCCCGCTGTTGTATCCATCGCGCGGGACATAGGGCGAAATGCCGACATAAGTTCAGGTACTCTAAACCAAGTCGGCATGAGAGTCAAAGACTTTTATTGAAACCGTTCTCGACGGATGTCCGTCGCGGTCCCCATTTAGGATCGCTTTCACTTGGATTCTCGCCTTCGTGGCTGATTTGATCGAAAGAATTGCTCAGCGGAATCGCGTAACATGTGACGAGACAATCGACTTGGAAGTGAGTGCCGCGAATGACCGGGGAGCGAGCGTTACGCTACGTGGGAAGCCTGCTCTGCGCTGCGGCGTTGTCGGGCAGTTCCGCCATAGGCCGGCAACAGGGAGATAGCGCCGGTGGCTCACCGCAGGTCTGGGGAGGCAGGGACGTTTCCGTGGAGATGAGCGCAGGGGGCGCGACCCTGGAGTTCGATTGCGCGCATGGCGCCATCACAGAGTCAATCAAGCCCAATGCGAAGGGGGAATTCAGCGTGCCAGGCACTTACACGCCGGAGCACGGTGGTCCCGTGCAGAAGAACAATTCTCCGCGCGCTCTCCCCGCTGTCTACAAGGGAACCATCGACGGCGATACCATGCATCTCGAAGTCATTCTTACCGACCAGGAGCAGCCGCCATCCCCGCTTAGCCTTACCCGCGGCCGTCCGGGGCGCCTGGTGAAGTGCCGTTAGTTTCCGGGTGAGAATAGTCTGGATCAAGGAAGACTGTAACGTGTTCATATTCCCGTGTGGAAATCTGCCCAAAGGAAGGATCCGCTTCAGGATGGGCAAGTGTGCGTCCAGCGGCCGGAGTTTTCTGACGTTTCTTTGGGTGCTTGCCTTGCTTTGCGCTTGCCATGTCCCCGCGGGCGCGACGCAAGCTCCGAGCGAGAAGACCTTCCTGATTGCATCCGACCTCCACTTCAATCCGATGTCGGATGGCAGCCTGGTTGCCGATCTCGCCGCTTCCGATCCCGCGCAGTGGGAGACCATTCTCGCGCGTTCCAAGAGCACGTCCTTCAGCCAATACGGCGAGGATACGAATTGGTGGCTGTTGCAATCGTCGCTGGACCAGATGCGAGCGACCCTTCCACATCCTGCGTTCATTCTGGTAACCGGGGATCTCATTGCGCACCAGTTCCCGCAGAGGTATCTGAAAACGACGCACGACACGAATCGGGTGAACTATCGCAACTTTGTGCTCAAGACCGTGGAATTTCTGGCGCTGGAATTCCGCAGGCGATTCCCGGATACGAAGATTCTGTTGACGCCGGGCAACAACGACGAGGAGTGCGGGAACTACAGTATTAGAGCCGGCGGCACTTTTCTCCACGACACGGCCGATCTAGCCCGCAAGCTGGCACAAGCGGACAATGAATTCGTAGGCTCATGGGAAGCTCTGGGTAGCTATGACATGCCGCATCCCGGGATCCGCGGCATCCGCATCATCTCCCTGAACACCGTATTCCTGTCCGCCAGATATCATGCCGCGAAATTCAGCGAAAACTGCGACCTGATCGATTCCACGGCGGCAACCGATCTCTTCACCTGGCTGGAGTCGCGCCTCCGCGCAGCCCAGCAAGCGCACGAAAAAGTCTGGCTGATGTTCCACATTCCGCCGGGAATCGACAGCTACACGACCATCCAGAAGTATCGGACGCTATCCAAGACAGATGGCGCACCAGTGACGGATAAATTGTGCGTCTCAGCGGTTGTGCCCATGTGGGAGCCGAAGTGGACAGCACAGTTCCAGGGCCTGCTAAAGAAGTACGAAGAGACGGTGATCGTCAGCTTGGCAGGGCACACCCACACCGACGATTTCAGACTACTCAACTCAACTGGAGCTAAGCCGGCGTTCGTCCTGATTAGTCCGGCAATATCGCCGGTATACCGGCAGAATCCCGCATTTCGAGTAGTGACCTTTGCGAACGACGGGTCACTTAGTGACGAATCTGTTTATTACCTGACCAACCTCGAATTTGCCAGCAGCAGGACCCCCGGAGAGTGGGCGAAAGAGTATGCGTTTTCGCAGGAATGGAAATTGGGGCGGCCCGACGCTGCATCTTTGGCCACCCTCTATGATCAGATCAAGACCAAACCGGACGTTCGCGACGAGTGGCTAAAGCTCTACAACGTGTCAAGTTCGGCTGCCTATATGCCCCCAGACAGCACGCCCGGCCTTTATTGCGCTATCCAGGATCTTGATCCGGAATCTTATGGCAAATGCTACTGCACCACAACAGCGAGTCATAGCGCCAACGGCAGTACGCCCTGACCAGTTGTTTAGAACGCTGGTTCAACGTCAAACGGGCAAGGTCTTCGGCGCCAGGGCATCTTGCACTGATTTTGCCAACTCGGCGACGCTGAAGGGTTTTTGCAGAAATGGCCGGTTTCGCATCAGGATTTCCCGGCGGGCGGCGCTGTCTTCGGAGTAGCCGGACATAAAGAGTACTCGGATTTCGGGATAGCGTTCCGTAAGGTCATTGGCCAACTCGTTTCCGCTTGTTCCAGCCATGACCAGGTCGGTAATGACAAGATCGATCCTGCCCTCAAGCTGTTCGCAGACGTGCAACGCGGATCCACCACTTTCGGCCTGCGAAGTCTGGTAACCCAGCTGCTGCAAACACTCGCACACATTGCTCCGGATGTTGGCGTCGTCTTCCACAACCAACACCCTCTCTCCCGAGGAGCGCACGTACACTTCCCGCAAGGTTATGGGCTTCGGCGAAGCTGTAGTCGTCGGAAAGTACAGCTTGAAAGTTGTGCCGTGTTCCGGTTCGCTGTATACCCAGATATAGCCGCCGCTCTGTTTCACAATGCCATACACAATGGAGAGCCCCAGACCCGTACCTTTGCCGAGCTCTTTGGTTGTGAAGAACGGATCGAAGATCCGGGACAGGATCGATTTATCGATGCCGGTTCCGGTGTCACTAACCGACAGCATCACATAGTGGCCTGGCAGGACAGGAGGATGGTCTTGGGTGTAGGCGTCATCCAAATCCACGTTAGTTGTCTCAATGTGCAGCGTCCCGCCCCGCGGCATCGCGTCGCGAGCATTGACTGCCAGGTTCAGAATTACCTGGGCAACTTGATCCGGATCCAGCCGCGAGTTCTCAAGATTCTCCGAAAGATGGGTAACCAGCTGAATATCTTCGCCTATGACCCGGCGTAGCATCTGGGTTGTCTCGCTAACCACGGCATTCAGATTGATGATGCGCGGCTGCATCATCTGCTGACGGCCGAACGCCAGCATCTGGCGAGTGAGGGCCGCCGCCCGGTCGGCGGCATTCGAAATATGCAAGAGCGGTTTGCTGAAGGGGCTATCCGGAGTGACCTGGCCCAGCATAAGCTCGGTGGACAGTTTGATAACCACAAGAACGTTGTTGAAATCGTGGGCCATGCCGCCGGCCAGCCGACCCACCGCCTCCAGTTTTTGCACTTGACGGACCTGTTGCTCCAGAGCGCTCTGCTGGGTCATGTCTTCCACATAGGCGGAAAAAACTTCCGGAGTTCCGGTCTTTTCTCTACTCATCGAGCCGGTGATGCGCACGGGGACGGAACTACCATCCCGGCTGCGAAAAGTGGTTTCCCAGCCCTGGACCTTGCCGCTTCGGCGCAGCACGTCTATGAGGCGGTCGTGCTCCTTCGGATCAGCATAGACTTCTTCGGCTATGTTCAACTGGAGAGCTTCTTCCACACTGTAATCACCGAGCATCTTGCATAGTGCTGGATTGAGGGTCTTGAAGCGAGATGCCTCGACCAACGATTGCTGGATGCCAAAGGGAGCGTTGTCCACCAGCGCCTTCAGAGAGGCTTCCGATTCGCGCAACGCCGCCTCCACCTGGCATCGCTTGGTCACGTCGAGCGCCAGGACCAGCTCTTCCTGGTGGCCTGCATTCTCAAACTCGAAGGCCACGATCTCCACCAGAATGGTTCTGCCGTCCTTGAAGCGATGCCGCCAGACGCCTGCCGCGTTGTAGCCCTCATGTCGCTTGCTGGCAGATTTCAGAAATGTAGAAACATCTTCCTCGGGGCGAATATCGGCCACGGTCATGGCGAGAAATTGCTCCCGCGAGTACCCGTAAGTTTTCACCGCGGCATCGTTCACATCGAGAAAGCGCAGGGTCTGGCAGTCATAAATCCACATGGGCCACGGATTGGAGGAAAACAGCAGCCCGTGACGGCGCTCGGAGTCAGCGATGGTTCTTGTTTGTTCTGCCAGTTGTACATTCAGCTGCTTGATTGTTCGGCGGTAACGGGCAGAAGTTTGTATCAGGAGGGCGATAGCTATAGCGGTCGCAATCAGCGCAATGATAACTAAGAGCGGCATCGGCCAGACTCCGCGAAGAACAAATCACGACTTCTCTGGACATTCGCTGGCGCCCAATGGTAGACCGCATTCCTGTCAGAACTATGGGATACCCTAAGGCGTATGCCTAACAGTATTCAGGTCCGATAGATTGCGCTAAGGATTTTCTGGTGGCAACGCAATCGATCGCGCAAAACCTACAGCAAACACCGCGTCTGACGGGGTTTTTCCTCCTCGCGGGAGCGAACGCGATACACAAGCCATAACATTTGTGCTAGAGGCATGCTGTGACGTAGAGCACAGTTGCACGTGCCCTGCAACCGGACTATCACACCAGGCCGAAAAACGCCGCATTCGAGCGACGATGAGTGCCACTAATTTGCTCGGCGGTCTATCGGTACAAGACTTGTTATTATGGCGATAGAGTGCCTGCCGGCAACAGTGCGCGCAGTGGGCAAGTTTCGCATCTGGGTGTTTGCTTCGAGCAGTAATGCTTTCCCACCTGCACAAAGAGACCGTGCATCTCGTTGTAAACCTGGCTGACTGAGCTGCGCCTGGTAGCGCTCATCTCGGATGGCTGATGTACAGATACCTTCTTTGTCCTGGAGTTCATAGGTAAAACGGGTCTCGCCCCTTGCAGTGCGCGCTGGACGAGAAGGCGAACCTGGTCATACTTGGCGCGGCCATCCACCGCGCCGTGGCGCTCGAGAACCCGGCGCGTGTAGGCGTCCACTACAAAGATTTCATGGTTACCAGCGTAGAGCAGGATTGCGTCGGCGGTTTCCGGTCCGATGCCTTTCAGAGAGAGTAGCTCTCCTCGTAGCTGGTCGGTCGGAGTGGCAAACATCTTCTCCAGTGAACCAGCGTGCCTTTCGTCCAGAAAGCCGACAAAGTCCTTGAGTCGCTGTGCTTTCTGCCTGTAATAACCAGAAGAGCGCACAAGCTGCTGCAACCTGGCAAGCGTCACAGCTCGAATTCCATCAACGCTCAGTACCTCCGCCGCTCGCAGGCTGGCGAGGGCGCGTTCGACGTTGGTCCACGAGGTATTCTGGGTCAGGATGGCGCCCACGATCACTTCGAACGGCGTTTCCGCCGGCCACCAGTTCTGCTGTCCCCAACTGCGCGCCAGCTTTCGATAGATACGGCGAACCATGGTTTCCGGGCTGATTGTTCGCGTGGACATCACTGGCGACTGTGTTCCCCTCGCTATACTAATCACACGGCATGCGTAACATCGTGAAATTCATCTGGAACTCCGCTCGCGGCCACCGCCTGGCACCATGGCGCAGCCCCTACCTGCGTTGGCGAATCGAAACATATACGGGGATCAAGATGCAAAGCATCGGATTCCTTGAGTTCTTCGGATTTATGTGGCGCGAACGGAAGGAACTGGTGCGGTTCCTGAAGTGGACCGGCGACATGGAACGCTACGCCCGGGCGAAACCGAAGAACCCGTAAATACGCTTTTCGCCACTTCGCTTTTCGCTCGCGACTCGAGACTGGCTTCCGCTTATGGTCCGGTGAAGCCTAGAACCACTCCTACAGGTGTTCCTACTCCCGCAGCCAGCTTTTCCGCTGCCGATGCCTGCTTGGCTGCAATCTCCAGATATCCCGAGCTTCCCACGATGGCGAATATCTCCTCACCTTCGCCTTGCGCATATGACTGACATAAGCGCGTTACCGTCAAGCCTGCAATTAATATGCTCACCGCTGGAGATGCCCCGCCAAACAGAGACGGCGCATCCAGTTCACTGATGTTGGTGATGAGGTTGCCGAACTTGTCCACCTTCAGTACCACGCCGCGCAGGCTGTTCTGGCCGACGCGTTCCACTTGCGGCAGCGGCAGGCGAACATAGTCGGAAATCTCGGGACCAAATTCCGCTGGCGCTACGCCTTTGCTCAGCCATCCTGCGACCGGCGCGAAGATATCACGGCCGTGAAAGGTCTGGCTCACCGGTTGGAGGAAATATCGCTCCGCGGTGATATGTCGCACGCTGAACTTTGGCTCGCGCGCCTCGATTAGCGACAGCACGCCATTGTCGGGAGCGATGAAGATGTAGCTGTCGGTCTCGACGATCAGGGGTCGCCGCGCACTGCCGACTCCGGGATCGACCACCACAACATGCACGGATCGCGACGGAAAGAAGCGATAGGCCTGGGCAATGGTCCACGCGCCGTCCAGAACGTCATAAGAAGCGACCGCATGACAGATATCGACGATCGTGATGTCTGACTGAATGTTCAGCACCACGCCGTGCAGGATGCCGACGAAGGGATCGCTCAGGCCAAAATCGGTGGTGAAGGTGACGATGTGGCTCTCGGACATGTATTGGCAAAGTAGTCGCGGCCGTGGCGGGAGTCAAGCGGGAACAGGTTGCCCTTCCGTGGCAATTCAAAGCGAGTTGCCGGGGATTATCCGGTCTGAACGCTGAAAGGGGACAAGGCTAGGGCGGCCATTCAGCGCCTGTTCTGACAACTGGCCGCTAGCCAATGACAACTGCACTACTTTATCTCCACATCACCAGAACTGGTAGAGACTTCGACCGTCGGTCCGCCGCCGTGTACCGTGCCCTTGAGTTCGTGGTTACCCATGGAGCCCTGCACCGTAATCGGCAGCTCCGAATGAATCGATCCGGAGCTGGTATGCAGATCGAGGTTGAAGCCGCTGTTCGATCCAACAGCCAAACGGATGTTCCCCGCGCCGCTGTGCAACTGCCAGGGTCCGGCAACGCTGCCATCGGCTTCGATGTCGCCGCTGCCGGTCTGGGCGTGCATCCCACCTTTAATGCCTTTCACACGGATGGTTCCCGAGCCGGTGTGTACGTCGACGTCACCCGATCCGGTGAGGCCGGCCTCAACGTCACCGCTGCCGGTCTGAGCATCAAACGGGGCAGAGACATTTTCGGCCCGGATGTTGCCGCTGCCGGTATGCGCATGCTGGCGGCCGCCGAGGTCGCGCAGGCGGATATCGCCGGAGCCGGTTTGCGCTTGCACGCCCGAGCTAACGCCCGTGACCTCGACATTACCCGACCCGGTGTGTGCTTCTACGCCGGTGCTGGCGGGGACCGTGATTTCGTAATCGATGGCGACATGACGCTTCACGTCGTCGGGCAAGTTGTAGCCAATGCGGATGCTGTGGCCACTCTGCTGAATGGGAGGATTCGATTCGACCTGATGCACCGCATTCTCATTGCTGAAGAACCAGTTATTTTCGTGAATCGTTCCGTGAACCACTACTTGGTTGGAGCTTCCGGGCTTGACAGTGATGTCACCTGAACCGGTGGTAACGTCGAGGCTCACGGCTCCCGATACCTGCAATGTGCGATCGAAGTGTCCTTCGGCGCGCGCGTACGACAGAACAGGAAGCAGCAGGAAACCAACCAAGACCGCAGTGCATCGTTTGTTCATGATGATCCTCCAGAAAGAATGCCGGTGTGTCTACTGCTGCAGCACAACCTGGTCGCCTTGTTTGAGACCGGAAAGAACTTCGGTTTTAACGCCGTTGGAAATTCCAATGTTGACGGCGATCTTCTTCATTCCATCCTTGGCACTGGGAACCGGGATATCAACCGACGCCTTCTTGTCTTTGTCATACATGATGGCGCCTTCGGGGATCATCAGTACATTGTGGTGTTCGTCAAGGATGATCTCGGCGTTGGCGGTCATCTCCGCCTTCAGCTCTCCGCCTGGATTGTTGATGGAGACGCGCACCTCGAAGGTGGTCACGTTGTCCTTCTCCACGCCCATGGGTGAAATCTTGGTGACTTTGCCCTCAAACTTCTTGTCCTTCAGCGACTCCACCACGATGCGGGCCCGCTGCCCCAGGTAGACCTTGCTGATGTCCGCTTCGTCCACCTTTCCTTTAACGTAGACTTCACTGACGTCGCCCAGAGTCATTACCAGGGTCGCCTGCGAGCCGAGGATCAGGATGGAGCTGACCGCGTCACCCACCTCCA
>PLBD01000079.1 GCA_003135315.1 Acidobacteriaceae bacterium
CTTCCCAGGTGTACATTTCTTTCGAGACGATGTCGGTCTCTTCGCCGACGCTCCGCGAGAAGAGCTGGGTGTCCTCGAAGATGGGTGTGCGGATCTCGTGATAGTTGTAGCGCGCGAAGACGTCGCGCATCTTGGCCTCGACCCGGTTCCATAGGTCGGTGTCGGGCGGGAGAAGATCGCGAGTTCCGCGGACAGCCTTAATCATAAAAACCAGTTGTCAGTGACCGGTTGTCAGTTGTCAGTTTGCGCGTGCGATGGTCTTGTCAAGGACACACAGTGATATCTCTCAGCGATTCCCGAAGTGGAACGCTAATCCCTCAGCGGTAAAAACTACATAGGCCGCAGTGAAATTATTACCTACCGCTGCTTCCTCATCTCTGCGAGATAATTTTCCTTATAGCCGAGATAATTTCGTCCGTAGCGCAGAATCGTCTCCTGATCGTCATCCGTGAGTTGCTTGCGAAGCTTGCCGGGCACGCCCATCCACAGCGACCGCGGCTCGACGACCGTTCCTTCCGGGATCAGCGTTCCCGCGGCAATAATTGATCCCGCCCCGATGCGCGCGCCGTTCAGTATGACCACCCCCATGCCGATGAGGCAGCGGTCCTCGACGACGCAGCCGTGCAGCGTGACCGAATGTCCCACGGTCACCCAATCGCCGACGATCACCGGCCACTGGTTCAACATGCCGTGCAGGACGCTGCAGTCCTGGATGTTGCTGTTGGCGCCGACGCGAATGGAATGCACATCGCCGCGCAGCACGGCGTTCATCCACACGCTGGCGTTCTCGCCCAGCACCACATCGCCGATCAATTGCGCCGAATCATCCACATAGCACGACAGCGGCACCGTGGGCGTAACCCCTTTGTAGGAACGAATCATTCTTCCTCAGTCACTACGATCCGCAAACCGCCTGGGAATCCCGATCAAACGCGATCCAGCCGATTGGCAATTCCAGATGAATTCTAAATGAAATGATTGCTTCTACCACTTTGTCGGCATGGGCAAACCGGCCACGGTGCGGTAAAAGAAAATAGCGAGTTTTTGCGTGAACCGCCGAAGGCGTCTGTGCGTCAATATCTGGCCAAGCAGCAGAAGGAAGTTAGCGGTTGAATATCGAACAACAAGCGGAAGCGACGGTGAGCTGGATGAAGGCTCTTGGTCCCAAGACGGTGCTTTGTGTTGACGATGAGAAGATTGGCCTGCGTGTGCGCAAGATCCTGCTGGAGAGCCACGGCTTCAAAGTGTTGACCGCCAGCAGCGGACCACAAGGGCTCGCGCTCCTGGAAACTCACCATGTCGATCTGATCGTGCTTGACTACTACATGCCAGGGTTGAACGGCGGCCAGGTGGCGTCCGAGATTCGCCGCCGCCGCCCGGGCGTTCCCATCATTTTTCTGTCCGCCTACTTTTCTCTTCCGGCCGCCGATCTCGAGTTGGCCAACGCCTTCATCACCAAAGGTGATCCGCCCGACGTGCTCGTCGAAAAAATCAAACAACTGATGTGATGCCGGACCGTCGATGGATCGCTGTCATCGCAACACCCCGCGTCACTTCGCCCGCAGCAGCAGGACCGGGACGCTGATGCGGTGCTGCACCTGTGACGCAGTGTTGCCCAGAAAAATGTCGGCGAGGAAGCGGTGCCCGTGGGTGCTCATGGCTACCAGGTCGCACCCTTTCTGCTGCACCCACTTGATGATTTCCGTCGCGGGATCGCCATAGGCCAACTCGGCGTCGGCGGGAATTCCGGCGCGCTCAAATTCGGCCCGCACACTCTCCAGGTATTGCGTGTCGTCGCGTATCTCCGGGCTGACGGCATCTCTGCCGTAGGTGCGCGCCGCCCATCCATCGGCCACGTGCAGCAGCACCAGATGGCTGCCCATCACCTTCGCCAGTTCCTTGATGTGTTCAATAATGGCGCGGTCCGTCGGCGTGCCGTCCACGGTTACGAGAATTTTTTCGTACATGGTCGCTTCACTTCCGTCGCCTTGGCATCATCTGCCGGTGACCACTTGCCACGCCGCCCGCATGGATTCAGGCAGGCCATACACGTCGATGGCGCAGATCAGGATAGCACTGCCCCAACCGGCGATCAGCAGGAACCAGCCGTTCTTCCAGGCCCCCATCCGTTTGCGCGAGCTGGTGAACTGCAGCAGCGGAAACATCGCAAACGGCAGTTGCAACGCCAGCACTACCTGGCTCAGCACCAGCAGATCGGTGACGCTGCTCTCGCCGCGCAGGCCGATGACAAACACTGCGGGCAAAATTGCCAGACTGCGCGTGATGAGCCGGCGCACCCACGGCTGAATCCGCCAACGCATGAATCCTTCCATCACAACCTGCCCGGCCAGCGTGCCGGTGATGGTGCTGCTCTGTCCGCTGGCCAGCAGCGCGATTGCGAACAGCGTGCTCGCCGCCGTCGCTCCCAGCAACGGCGCAAGGGTGAGGTACGCAACGCGAATCCAGTCGCTGTCGGCGCTGAATGGGACCACCTGCCCGCCCGGCAAAGTCACGCTCTGCTTGCCGAAGAACACCGTGGCTGCGAGCACCAGAATTGCCGCGTTGACGAAAAATGCAATCGTCAAGGCCACTGTCGAATCGATGCTGTTGAATTGGATCGCGCGCCGGATGGAAGCTTCGTCCTTCTGAAATTTGCGGCTCTGCACCAGCGCCGAGTGCAGATACAAGTTGTGCGGCATCACCGTTGCGCCCAATATCCCGATGGCGATGTAGAGCATCGCCGAGTTGGTGACGATCTGAGCGGAGGGGAGGAACAGGCTGCCGAACGCTGCCGCGTAATCGGGTCGCGACAGGATGAGCTGAATGCTGAACATGGCAATGATGGTGCCGATCAAGGCAATGACCAGCGCCTCAATCCAGCGGAAGCCCCAGCGCTGCAGCATCAGGATCAGCAGCACATCGAGGCCGGTGATGAGCACGCCATAGAGGAGCGGAATGTGAAAAAGCAGGTTCAGCGCGATGGCCGACCCGATCACCTCGGCAAGATCGCAGGCCGCGATCGCAATCTCGGCCCCGATCCACAGAGCAAAGCTCATCCTGCGTCCGTAGGCCTCGTGGCAAAGTTGGGCCAGGTCTCGCTCCGTCGCTACGGCCAACTTCAGGCTCAAACTCTGCAGCAGGATGGCCATCAGGTTTGACGCCATGATGACAAACAGCAGCGTGTACCCAAAGCGCGAGCCGCCGGCGATATCCGTGGCCCAGTTGCCGGGGT
>PLBD01000372.1 GCA_003135315.1 Acidobacteriaceae bacterium
TGCACCGCGGCCCCGCGCGTGGATGTGACCAGACCAATGCGCCGCGGAAGCACGGGAACAGGCTTCTTGCGTGCCTGGTTGAACAGGCCTTCAGCGGACAGCTTCGCCTTTAACTGCTCGAATGCGATCTGTAGTGCGCCGGCGCCTTTGGGTTCGAGATGTTCAGCCTGGAACTGAAGGTCGCCGCGCTCGTCGTAGACGGTGACGCGGCCGCGAGCGATGACTTGCATGCCGTTTTCCGCACGAAAACGCAGCAGCCGCGCCTGGGTCCGCCACATCACTATGCGAAGCTGGGCTGAGCCGTCCTTCAGAGTGAAGTAGAGGTGGCCGGATTCCGCCGGGCGGTAGTTGGAGATTTCGCCTTCCACGTAAACGTCGGTGAAGGCGCGCTCCACCTGCGTGCGCACGGCGGCAACCAGCTCGCGGACGGGATAAACCTTGCGTGCCGGAGCCTGGAACATCAGCCCGAGTTGTTCCGTGCCGGACATGAAGGAAGTGTATCAAGTGAGAAGGCAGCGTTTCTCTCTTAGCTCACAGCTCTTAGCCTTTAGCTATTAGCAATCTGCTGTCCGACATGTTTGCCGGACACTCTTCAAAAGAGATTGCGACCCCGGTTTGCTAAGAGCTGATAGCTAAAGGCTAAGGGCCCAAGGCAGCAGCAGAGAGTGAGCAGCGAGGAGCGAACAGCGCCTACCTCATCCGATTCACGAAATACAGCACCAGCGAAAGGATGATGCTGAGGAGAATCGAGGTCATCAGCGGGAAGTAGAAGGTAGTGCTCTTGCCGCGATAGACGATGTCGCCCGGGAGACGCCCGATGGGCAGATTGACCTTGCCCGCGAAAATCAGGACCACTCCGATGACGAGCAGCAGTCCTCCGACAAAGACAAGCATGCGGCCAAGGTCGCCCATAGCTCTAGAGTATAGGAGGCTTAGGCTCCGGCGCTAAGGGGGCAGGCCGCCAGGATGGTATTCGTTCTGTCATCGTCATTAAGAACCCAGGTCCAGGCTCTCACAAGGCTTGCGCCGCCTGATCGAAGAAATCATTCAGGACTAGCCGAATCGGAGTTCCGGGGACAACGAGTTCGCCGGTCTGCGGCTCCTGAAACCCGGTGCGGCTGCATACGTACGCTCGTCGTGTAGCCGGATCCAGAATCCAGACATGCTGCACGCCGAAATTGAAGTAGTCATCCACGCGCTCCCTCATGCTGCGCAGGGAGTCGTCCTTCGAGAGTACTTCAATCAGAATCAAAGGCGGCACGGTGATAATCGGCTCGCGCGGCTGATCGGGGCGTAACACCGTCACATCAGGAATTCGGAAACGCGTAGGTGAAACCTGCGCCCTTAGCTCGACAACAGGCACAATGTTCCATTCTTTGCGCCTTGCCCAAAACCAAGCGAAGATCATGCCTTGCAAAAGAGCGTGCTCAAGTTCCCCCAAGTTTCTCTCCCGCACCTCGCCATCCACATAGTCGCAGTCCGGGCGATAGCTGGTAGCGATATACTCCTGCACCGAAATGAGAGTCGTGCTCGACATCGACGGCGTCTTCCTTCTGAGTATTATCCTCCCTTTCCGACCTGCGGCAAACCGTCGCCAGTGGATCAGCAGTGCCTACGGCGTAATCGGCCCGCAGGCGATGCGGTCGCCGGAGTTGCCGGAGGGATCGGTCTTGTAATCGTCGGCCTTGGCGTGGACCATGATCGAACTGCCTCCATTCGCCAGCAACGAGTTAGCCTCGCTGCCCGTGCCCAACACCACGTCATCGTCCTTCACGGTCGCCTTCGCCGTGCCGTTTTCCTTGACGGTGAAGTTCATCATGTCGCCGGCGTGATGGCCCTGGGGATTGTCAAAGCCGTGCTGCTTGCCGGTGGGATTGAAGTGCCCGCCCGCGGACTTGAAGTCGGGCGGATCGCACATCGCCTTCTGATGAAAGTGTACCCCGTGAACACCCGGCGGCAGGCCCTTCAGATTGAGCTTCACTTCGACGCCCGAGCCTTTCGCGACGATAGTCGCCGTGCCGACATCGTTGCCTTTGGCATCTTTCAAGTCGACGGTTTTCTTCTTCGTCGCCTTGGTTTGCGTAGACCCGGAAGCAAGGCAAATACTGAGGGCGACAGTAACAACCAGAGCGCGAATCGCAAGTGAGCCGTTCATAGCTTGAGAGTTTTATCATGAATCGGGCGTGCGAGGGTACCGGAGTTTTGCGCCGGTCCGCTAGAACGCTCGGGCCGAGTGGCACGTTCCAGCATTCCTTTGGCCAGGGCGGGGCAGCTACTATTGTTCTGGTATGCTGACGGGTTTGCCTCTGGGCGCAGAGGCCACTCCTACTTACGAAAGGTGAGGAATTGGCGGTCGATCCTGTGATTCTGGTCCACGGTGGGGCGTGGGCCATTCCTGAAGATATGGTTGAGCCGCATCTGCGCGGCGTGAAGGCTGCGGCGGACGAGGCGTGGCAAGTGCTGCGGCGCGGCGGCAGTTCGCTGGATGCCATCGAAACGGCCGTGGTGGCGATGGAAGAGGACGAGACGTTCGACGCCGGGCGCGGCTCGTTCCTGAACATGGATGGCCGGGTGCAACTCGACGCGCTCGTCATGGACGGCGCGACCTTGCGCGCGGGCGGCGTTGGCTGCGTGGAGCACATCCGCAATCCTATTCGCGCGGCCAAGAAAATCCTGACCGAGAGCCCGCATGTCTACTTCGTAGGCGCCGGCGCGGAGCGCTTCGCGCAGGAGCACGGCATTGAGCTGTGCTCGAATGACGATCTGGTGATCGAGCGCGAAGTGGAGCGCTTGCGCGAGGCCAAGAAGCAAGACTATCTGCAAATGCCGGACGAGTTCGGGCCGACGCGCTCGCACGACACTGTGGGCGCAGTGGCACTGGATGCCGAGGGCAACATCGCCGCCGCCACTTCGACCGGAGGCACGCTGAATAAGGCGCCGGGACGCGTGGGCGACTCGTCGCTGATCGGCTGCGGCTGCTATGCCGACAATCGCAGCGCCGCGGTGTCGACCACCGGCTGGGGCGAGCCGATGATGAAACTGGTGCTGGCCAAGTGGACGGCTGATCGCGTGGAGAGCGGGCAGGCCCCACAGGAGGCAGCGCAGCAAGCACTGTATTACCTGAAGTCGCGGCTCAACGGGCACGGAGGAATCATCATTGTCGATACCCGCGGGCGGATTGGAATCGCACACAACACGCCGAGAATGGCGTGGGCGGTGTGCACGAAACAGGGGACGAAGGCGGGGATTGTGATTGAGGGGTAGAGCAGAAATCTAAAGCCACGTCAGGAAATCGTTTGTGTCAGGGCACGTCTTCAGACGTGCCGTAATGAGCCGTTAACAACTTGGGGCTTCAGCCCCTGCGGTACCAGCCAGGGTTCGGTTCGCCTCCAGCACAAGCGCCACAGCTTCCTGGAGGTTTGCACGCGCTTCTTCCAGGGAGCAGCCTTGAGTGTTTGCGCCGGGCAGTTCCTCGACAAAGGCAATGTATCCCTCGGGAACGCGACGGAAGACGGCGGTGAACTGAAATTCCATGGGCCTATCATACGCTCCGGCCGGCCGCCAACTTCCGTTTACAATCGATCCTGCTTTCGAAAACGACCCTGGCATGAGCAAGCACAAAGTCAACAAACAACCCGCCGATGCCACACGCTGCGTTCATTCCGGCGAAGATCGGCATGGACAATCCGCGGCGCTGACCACGCCGATCGCGCAGACATCGGTATTCGTGGTGCCGCGGGTTGAAGATCTGCGGCGCTACGCCAAAGGCGATAGCGACATGTATCTGTACTCGCGCTATGCCAACCCGACGGTAACTGCCGCAGAGGAAAAGATTGCTGCGCTGGAAGGCGCGGAGGCGGCCGTCGCAACCTCAAGTGGCATGGCGGCGGAGATGATCGCCGTGCTGACAGCATGCCAGGCAGGTGACGAAATCGTCTCTATGCTCGACATCTACGGGGGGACGGCGAAGCTGTTCGAGCAAGTATTCCCACGCTGTGGGATTAAGACGCGGTTCGTCCCACACCACGACATCAACAACGCCGCGCGCTATTTCAGCCGCAAGACGCGGATGCTATTTCTCGAATCGCCCACGAACCCGACGCTGCGCTGCGTCGACCTGACTGCGCTGTGCGAGCTTGGCCGCAAGCGCAAAGTCTGCGTCGTGGTGGACAACACGTTCGCGACGCCGGTGCTTCAGAAGCCGCTGGAGCTGGGCGCGGACATCGTCATCCATTCGGCGACAAAGTACCTGGGCGGCCACAGCGACCTGACCGCCGGCGTGCTGGCCGGCTCCAAGAAGTGGATGGACGCGGCGCGGCCGGTCATGATCTTGACCGGCGGCTGTCTCGATCCCGGCTGCGCATATCTCTTACTGCGTGGGCTCAAAACGCTGGATGTGCGGGTGGAGCGGGCTTGCCGCAATGCAGCGCGCATTGCCGAGATGTTGCGGCAGCATCCCAAGGTCGCGCGCGTGTATTATCCCGGCTTGCCAGACAACGAGTCCCATGAGCTCGCGCGGCGACAGATGAAGGATTTCGGCATGATGGTTTCGTTCGATCTGCGCGGCGGAGGGCGAGCGGCCGAACGCTTCATCGATAGCTTGAAGTTGTGGTACCTGGCGGCCAGCCTGGGCGGAGTGGAGTCGACGGTTTCGTATCCGGTGCTCACGTCACACACCGGATTGAGCGCGAAGCAACTCAAGTTGCTGGGAGTGTCGGCGGCGACGGTGCGGCTGTCCGTGGGGATCGAAGACAGCGCCGACTTGATTGCGGATCTAGAGCAGGCGCTGGGGAAATCGTGACATCAAAGTGAGTCGTCCTCCCAGGTCTCGAAAGGCGCGAGACCCGGGGCACCCCGGCGAGCATAGCTCCCAGCCTCTCACCATGAAAGATGGCGAGGAGGATGGGGCACCCGCGCACAATTCGCGGTATCGGAAACCCGGATGACTATATCATTCCGCAAAACCCGAACCCGCAACCCCCGCCGGCGAAGGTGAACATCTCGCTCACCATGCCGTTCCCGCAGTTGCCTGAGGATGTGCAGAACCAGATTCTGCCGATGCTTGGACTGCAACCGAGTGTAGAGCTGCAGCATGAATCGACGCTCAACGCGGTGGAGAAGATGTCGAAGGCCGCTGACCACGCTAAGAATCTCCTCTCCCCTGCCGAGGAGCCGGCCCAGAGTGATCAGAACTCGACGTCGGCCGCTCCAAAGGCGATGCAGACAAAGGTTGCGGGAGTATGAGAGGGTTCACAGAAACAGAACGATACATCCTCCAGCAGTTCAAGGACGGCACCGCGCCCTTCAAGAGCGTGCTGGCGAAGTTCTGCGAACTGAAGGCGGACGAGTACCGCCGCAGTTGCACACAGCGCATGGCGATCGTGCCGCGCGAAATCGGGCGCGCTGCCGACGATGCGGCCAACGCCGACGTGTACGAATCGTTCATGCACGAGTTGATGGACGGCAGAATCTAGCGCGGGATAATCGGGTGATGGCGACGGCGATACTCTTAGCGTTACAGCCGTTTCTGGCTTGCTGCCGTTCTTCGGGCTGCCGTTGACGCGCCGTTCTGTCGGACCTTACTGGTTGCCGACGAGGATGCGGCGTTGCCGTTCCATGAATCGCTTGAAATACCGCACTTGATGCCTGTTCTGCGTTTGTGCGCCCGAGAGTGCCGCTACCCCGTCATCCGTTTGTAGGCGAGGTATCCATTAAAATCGTGCTTCTTTGGCAATTTAATGTTGCCAATGGAGCGAGTGTCATTCATTATGTTGTCCATCCTGTCGGCAGCATCTTCATGGAGCAGGCGCGCAACCTTGGCGTGCACTGGCGTTAGAACGCCCTATGTTCCAGCTGTGCGATTTGCCGACCGCAATCGAAAGGAGAGAAGATGGCGGGCGATTCTGTGCAGACTGTGTCATACGGTATTGGGCAGGGAGGAAAACCGTTTCCAAGAACGAGCTTCACTGAGATCGGATTCCGCGGCGGGAAATACGTCGACTGCATCCTCCTGGACGGTGTGCCGCATGGCACTGATAAGGGCACCGCCTCGAATCCTGCTGGAATCAGCTTCGCGCCCGACGAATACATCACCAAGTGGACGATCCACGCGGNNATGGCTCGAAGGGCAATCGATCTGTTGTTACGGACGTGCGTCTCTTGACAATCGGGGGAAGCGCCGAAGGTCCTTGGGATGGTTATCTTGTAGTGGACCGTCTGGACCTGACATATGTGGCTAACTACAAGGCCTCCGAGATAGTGGAGAGCGACGCAAGATTTATCATCAGATTCGTCCCGCAGGGCATAGACCTCGAGCAGTATGAAAAGAGCACAGAGAATACCGTCTACGCTTACACACAGGTCACGAGTCACATGGAAAACCAGGAATACAGCGCTAGCGTGGAAGGAGAATACTACGCGAAGGTAACCGCCGCGACGAAGCTCAGTATCCAGGATACGGAAACTAAGACTATCCATCATGAGCTGCAGCAAACGCTAGAGCATAGCGAAAAGACGACGGTGCACGTCTCAGAAGGTCATGTTGGGTGCGCTATCGTCAATGGCACGATCATGCAAGGCGCCAAAGGAAACAACCAGTGCTGGATGTTCCCAACCGGGGCTGTGCAATTCGTTGTGGTGAACATGGACGATCTCGACCTCTTGCTGAACACATATGACTTGACCGGGCTATTGGATGCGCAAGTGAAGGGCCTGAAGAAGCATAGAACTCACCGCAACGGCTATGTTTATTACAGCGCCGATCCCGCGCGTCCCGCAGTTGGCGTCGATGCAAAATAGCGGCGGCCCCCTCGGAGTCCGCTCTATGGGCGTTCCCGACCGGGCGGCCANNGCGAAGCGGAGCCCACCAGTAGAAATGAAACAGAATCGCAGAAGCTGGCGGAGAGCTACTCGCGGGCGACATACTCTTATTCAGTGATCCGAGATGTTTCGGCAGGGCCAGCGCGTGCACGCTGCAAAAGCAAAATTCCGCGACAGCGGCAGCCGTTAGTGGCCTCTGCAGTAGGAATCTTCAACGCATTTGTGATAAGTGCCCTCAGTGCATTTAAGAGTTACGAGTGCCTCGTTTTTTCCGCAGCTACACTGCTGTGGTCCACCGCAATGACTTCGCCCAACGTCTTTGCAGTTGGTCCAAGAGCCACTCGAAAAGGGGATAGGGTAGTACTCAGAACACGCCTTCCGATCATCCGAAGACATTTCCTGGTATAGAGGGTCTAAGAACTGATCCGAAACTCTAAGGGCGTCGATTTCAGATTGTCGTGGCATCTCGCTTGAGGCGAGGCCGACGTGGCAAAGAAGTATAAGTGCAATCGCGCAGCAGAAATTACAAGCTCTTGGCATCGCAAAATCCTTGCTGCGCGAGGTTACCATGGCTTGAAATTCCCAGCAAGTCGCCCTGTCAGGTTTTGTGNNTTCCGGCGCGATACCTCGACGAATGGTACTCGACGTCAACGAGTGACTCGCGCAGCGCCCAGGGGTAGAGCTTTGTGGTTACGCGCGCTTAATCTTTCAGAGCGAAGGCCAGCGTAGTCACATATGGCCAGCGCATCCCCGGACTAAAGTAACCGAAATTACGCCGAATCCCTAGCGCTTCAGGTTCAAAGCGGAGGTCACCTGTCGGTAACAGACCGACGGCGGAATTCGTATGACATCTGTTCGCCCCGGTCGCGGCAGAACCATGAGCTAGAGCCAAGGCATTTCGGCTCTGCCTGTGACAACGATTCCACAGTGAAAAGGACCTTAAATAGGTGCTTTTTCGCTTTGCAGACAAGTTCAACCGGACCCACCGGTGAAGGAGCAGCACAGTGGACGAACCAAACGTAACGGCGGTTGCGGACCCACCGCAACTACAAGCGACCACCACCTCGGAAGGCTCCGAGGTCAAAGCCGAACTGGAGAAGCATTCCAGTTTTCTGGGATACCGACCCGCCATCGAGGTCACTGCGGAACAACCCGAAACCAGCGCAGCGACTGAGACGACGGAGGAAGTAGAAACCCAACCCGAAACCGCGACAGAAGCGCAGACGGAACCGGAGGGCGACCCAAACTGGCTCCCCGACGAGCAGTCCAAAGTCTTTCCCGATGACGTAATCGCTAAGTACGGCAAACGGTACGGCTACACGGCGGAGCAGATCCAAGAGAACCCATCTCTGCGGCAGTTGCTCCACGACAAGATCAATTCCGACATCTTCATCGCCAACCAGCGGACCGAGGCTGAGGGCGGCACGGGAGAGGAACCCACCCTCAAGAAGCGAAGAGGCGACAGCCGCTACAGCCCATGTCACAGTTAAATCGTTCGCGCATTTGAGTTTTTCCCAATTACGTCCTGGTTTCGTTGACCCTGAAATTCGTGGCATAGTAACATCACAGCAACCGGTGGAACGCAGGAGAAGGTTGTTTCGGAATTGTGGCAACGATGACACTGCTTCGCCTCAGGCTTCCGGTGGCCGTACCGCTGCTTCTCAGCCTTTTAATCCTCATCGTCCTCAGCTTCACGGGATGCGAAACTACCGAACCCAAGAAATCTGCTGCACTTCCCGCACACGCCGCCACCGCACCTGAGGTGACCGCGCCCGTTGTCCAGAAAGCCGCGCCACCCCCTAAGATCCAGGAAGCTCCCAAGCCCGAAGTTGATCCCGTCGATGCCTTAATCGCACAGGCAGAAAAGCAGTATGCCGCCGGGCAGGCCAACTATCAGGCGGGCCATCTGGAAGCGGCGAAGGCCAACTTCGACCAGGCCTTCAATACCCTGCTGGGCAGTAACCTCGATGTGCGCAACAACGAGCAACTGGAGCGCGAATTCGACAAGATTGTCGAGGCCGTACACGAACTGGAGATGGCGGCGTTGCAGCAGGGCGACGGATTCAGCGAACCGCGCTCGGAACCGGCGCCCATTGACGAGGCCAACGACATTACGTTTCCGGTCGATCCCAACGTCCGGGCCGTGGCGGAAGCCGAGGTCAAGAACACGAAGTCCGACCTGCCGCTGGTGATGAATGACCAGGTGGCGATGTTCATCAACTATTATTCCAGCCCGCGGGGAAAGGCCACGCTGGAGCACGCCTGGGCGCGGGCAGGACGCTATCGCGAGATGATTGCGAGCATCCTGAAGCAAGAAGGCGTGCCGCAGGACCTGATCTATCTCGCCGTGGCGGAATCCGGCTTTCAGCCACAGGCGGTGAATCGCGGCTCGGGTGCGGGAGGCATGTGGCAGTTCATGCCGTTCCAGGGAGTGTACGGCCTCACCTTC
>PLBD01000411.1 GCA_003135315.1 Acidobacteriaceae bacterium
CGCTATCTTGCTGGCGAACTTCTCGTTTACCAGCGTATCGGCCTTCGTGAGCGGCTTGCCATTGACGGTGATGTTCTCGAAACGGACACCTTCAATGTTGCTCTGGTCGCTCGCCCCTTCCAGATCGATACGTATCTTGGGGTCCTGCGGCGGCAATGCGATCTGCGTGTTGGAAAAGAGAATGTCGCGGACCTTGCCTAGAGGCTTCGATTTATCGGCAGCCGCTTCCCACTGCGAGTGTTGAATGTACACGTAGATCACTCTGCTCGCGCCGGGCGCATCGATCTGATTGCTGGAGCGGTCGATACGGTTGTTCTCGAAGCGGATGTTGCTTACCGTACCGCTTCCCGCAAGGTTGATGCCTTCCGACGCTCCCCGGGCCAGGTCGTGGATCACATCATTGTTGCTAAACGTGACTCCGCTGATATCGGCTCCCACCGCCGTTCCGATCACCATCGCCGTGCCGGTTTCGTTCCACAACCGGTTCCCGCTCACCGTCACCCTGTTAACTTTGTCGGTTTCAGTAACGACGTTAGGAGTTTTGGATTTCGACTTCACGGTGATCACATCGTCCACGGTGCGTATGAAGCAGCCTTGCACGCTCACGTCGCGACTGCTGTAGATGTCGATCCCGTCCGAGTTCGCCCGGTAGCTGAGTATCTTCAGGTTCGAAACCTCTACCCGGTCGGAGAAAAATATCGGCATAAACCAGTTTCCCGAATACCTCAGGATGACGTCGTACAGGCCGATGTCCTGCCCCTCGATGGACAACAGGCGCTTGCCGGGAGCCGCCAGGCCGTCCAGAATGCCGCGTCCGCGGATCTTGATTCGCGCCCCGTAAATCGAAATCGCCGGCTTGGTGTACACCTTCGAGCTTTGCCCGGCCAGCGTGTCCGTAACGAAAGGCTCCGTTTCACGGATCGTGCTTCGCACCACCGCACCGCCCGCTATGTAGACCATCTGGCCATCGCTGAGCGCCAGGTTATCGATCATGTGGATTCCGGGACCGAAGTACAAAATCGACTTGTCCGGGGGCATTTTGAAACTAGACATCTGATGCGTGCCGGGCGCCAGGTAAACCACATTGGCGTCTTTGGGAGACGGCGCGCCGGTCTCCACCGGATTCATGAAGATATGCAGGGTGCGGACCAGTTGGTGATTCACCTCCAGGGTAAGGTTCTGCGGAGAATTCGCACGGAACCGTATCGTGTTGCCCTGGATCGAAACCGGGATCGCCGGGGAAATCGGCAGCAAACGGGCTGCGCTGACCGGCCCATCGAAAGTCACGGTCATGTCGACCATGCCATCGGCATCGAAGTAGGCAAACGCCGCTTCCTCGTACTTCAATCCGTACTGTGACTTATCGTCCACGGAATTGAGGCGGAGGGTCTTGTCCTGGGGCGAAACCCGCAGCAAGTACACCGGAACGTCCCGGCCGCCCACCTGCAATTTGTAGGCGTTCGAAAGCGCTTCGCCCGCCGGCGCTGGATAGATAACGACTTTGGCCCCGCCCATCGCGTTCTGCGGCGGCAAAGCAGCTGCCATAGAGGCCTGAGGCAGAAGTGTCGTGGCCGTAAGGAGCAGACCAGCGAGCGACGAAACGATTGCCGTGTTTCTCATGGGCGAAGTATCACCTCGATCAGTATTTTGGGTTCCGTGATTCGGCCAACAGTGTATCAAAGTGCTAAGGCGAAACTCGATGCCCATCAGGCTTCGCGCAGGAACCTGCGATATATCGCGAAGTGCCGCCGCGCAAAATCCTCGCATGTGAAGCAGCTTGCCTGCTGCAATCCCAACGCTTGCAACTCGTGCCACCGGTCCGAAGATAGCAAGACTGTTTCGATTGCAGCCGCAATGGATTCCGCGTCGTATGGGTCGAAGTATTCCGCGGCCGGTCCTCCCACTTCGGGCAGCGAAGCGGAACGCGAGCACGCAACCGGCGTGCCGCAGGCCATCGATTCAAGGACCGGCAATCCAAATCCTTCTTCAAAGGAAGGCAGCACAGTCAGGTCCGCGCCGGAATACGCAAACCGAAGCTGTTCCTCGCCCGCCCGGGGCACAAATATCGCGGCATCCTTCAATCTCAGTTCCTGAGCGAGTTTCATCATTGCAGGCCGCCCTGCCGTGTCATCGCCGATCACCAGCAGCCGGTGCGGGATCCGGCCCCTGCCCTTCACGATAGCGAAGGCCTTCAGCAGGCCGGCGACATTCTTGCTCGGCTTCAGGTTTCCCACGAACACGACATAAGGCCCATCGACGGAAAACTCTTGCTGCATCTTTGCGCGCGCTGCCTCCCGCGGCTCGGGAAAGATGTGCGGCCCGGTCGCGTTATACACCACCGTAACTTTGCCCGCGTCCACGCCCAGGTGCTCGGTAATCTGGCGCTTGGAATACTCCGATACGGTGAAGATGTGCTCGGCCCGAAGGGCAGCCAGTCTCAGCATGGGCTGAGCATAGACCCAGCTCTTTGGACTCTTCCGCTGGGTCGCATCCAGGATGTGGGTCAGATCGTGGATCGTTACCAGCAGATTGCCCCTGCGCATGATCGGGGCGTTGTAGTGGGGCACATGCAGAAGCTCCGCGCCTTGCGCTGCCCAGGCGACCCTGAATTGTTCACGAATCGAATAGATGGGAACGTCGGCCAGGGTTATTTCATAGCCGTACTGCGTGAGACGGTCCTGATATTTCGGCAGGGTCAGCAAACCTACGGGAAAATCCCCGTACTGGCGCAGCCCACGGATGAGATTGAGCGTATAAGTCCCAAGACCAGTATTTAACCAGCGCGCATCCAGCATTAAGGCATTCATATCGGATCATCTCAATGCCTGCCTCCGCTGACCTTTGGCCGGAAGCGAATCGTCCTTTTACCATCCTGACGAACTAAACACCGCTTGTTCTTTGCCGGAGGCGCCAGTCCTCCAGGGCTCGCTCAAGAATCTGCTCGAAACGGTGCAAAAAACACTCCGGCGCGAACCTGGCCGCACGGCTGCGTAGCTCGTGCTCCGGGAAGCTTCGCTTTTCAAACCTGATCATGGCATCCCGCAAGCCCTCGGCGGTTTGCTCGAAATAAAGCTCGGCAGTCTCGTCGGTCATCGAGTCCAGAATCCCGCCCTTGCCAAACGCAACCACGGGACAACCGGTGGCGATTGCTTCCACCGGGACGATGCCGAAATCCTCGACACCGGGAAATAACAACCCCTTGGCGCGGCTGTAATACTCCACCAGGTCCCCGTCGCCGACAAATCCCATGAACTTAACGTTCGCGCCCACCTCACGCGCCAGAAGCTTTAACTCCTTCTCTTCCGGCCCGGAGCCGACCACCCTGAGTTCCCTTCCCAGCATGGCACAGGCGCGGATGGCGTGGTCCACATGCTTGTAGGGTGCCAGGGCACTAACCATCAGGTACCACTCCTCAGGCGACCGCTGAGCGGCGGCAAAGCACTGCACATCGACTGGAGGAGGCAGGACTTCCGCGTCACGGCCATAGAGACGCTTTACTCTGTCGGCTACAAACCTGGAATTTGCGATGAACACGTCAACCCGGTCGACGGTTTCTCGATCGTAAATCTGAAGCATCTGGGCCAAAGGCCGGAAAAAACACGTTGAGGCGAATAGCCCGACCTTATCTGCGCCGAAGTAGTCGTCGAAGCGGTCCCAGATATAACGCATGGGCGTGTGGATGTAGCAGATATGAAGCGGCCGGGAATCGTTGCCCTTCTTGACCATGCCTTTCGCTACCGCGTGCGATGACGAGATCACAACATCGAAGTCCCGCACCTTGGTCAGTTCGGCGAACAGCGGGAAGAGCGGCAGGTAATGACGATATTTCGTGCTGGCAAACGGCAGCGATTGCAGAACGCTGGTCTTGATCTGGTGGCTTTCGATTGTGCTGCTGACCGATCCCGGCACGTGCAGCAAGGTCCAAACGGGCGCGTCCGGGAACCTGCGGCAAATCAGTTCCAGCACCTTCTCGCCGCCCCGCATATTCACGAGCCAATCGTGTACCAGGGCAACCCGTAGAGATCCAAGGGCGGAAGGCGCCGCATCGGGGGAAAGAACCGCCTTCGACTCCGCGAAATCGGTGATGGTCAGGTTTTCTCTCAAGCGTGACGCTATTCTAGCGCGTCCGCACGTCGATCTTCAGTTACCGGTCCAGCCTTCCCGCTGGCGCGGGCAGGCTGGACCGGCGAGTTGTCCTGCTGTGGTCGCGGGACCTAGTATGTCCCCCGCGACACGTTGTTATCAGCCTGCGTATTGCCGATGCCGGAGTAGATGCCAATACGCGCGTTGTTCGTAAAGCCTACGTACACCCGGCTGCTCCCGGAGGCGGAACCGCCGTGCGCGGCCAGTCCCACGTAATCCCCCAAAAAGCCAGCTCCGTAGGCCGTTCCATCTCCCTGAACAGAATCGTAACTACCGGTCAGGAATATCGTGCTCTCAGGAGTGGTCGAACCGGGCGCGAACTGGTTGAGCGCCATCAGCACCCCGTTCTTATAAGCATTCGATCCTGTGGTGTAGTAGGACACATTGATTATGTCCTGGCCAGAGTCGAAAGCCACGGACGGCAGGAAATGATGCCCCGACGCCCCAGAGATGTGAGCGAATGTCCACGTCGGATTAGTGACCGCAGTGGTGGTCGCCATCACAATCTGCGATTGCGGACATCCCGATAATTCGTAGGACGCTAACTTGCAGTCAGACCAGACAAGGAACAGGGTCTGGCCGCCGCTGTCCGTGCGCGCCGCGAGGACCGGCCAGGTCTGTGGAGAAAATCCCGGGTTGTCGGTTAGGGTGCTGTACAGGTTGGTGTCCGTGTAGATCGAACTGGATTTAGAACAAACCGGCGGAGCGGGCGCGCCTGCCGGAGTGCACGATACGTACGCGAAACCATACTCATTGACGAACGAGATCGCAATTGTGCCGGCGTTCGGCCCGCCGCCGACGACCGCGACGCCCGGCCGCCCTGAGTCTACGCTCCCCTCCAGCAGGACCGGGGTTGAGCAGTCAGAAGCAGTGGCAAACGCTGCTTTGCACGCTGTCAGCAGGATCACCGTGCGGAGTTCACGGACCGACGCACTGACCACGTAAATATCGCCTGCACCGGTTCCGCTGCTGCGCGGGTCCTGGGTAAGGACCGGCGCGTCCGCGTAGTTGTCCTCACTCGCCTCGACGATAATCCCAGTCGAGCCGGCACACGTTGCTTCCTGGGTTGAAGTGAGTGTCCCCGCGGGACAGATTGTCGTGGATTCTAGACTGGTGGCCGGAATTCGCCGCAAACCAATCCCCGAGGTGATGTCATCGAACCGCATATCAGCCACGATGAACTGTGCCGGACGTCCCGTAGTGCCGGGGTCGGCCAGGATACGCGCTCCCAACCCCCCGTCGAGCAGATAGCCTTGGTTGAACGGATCGGCGATGGGCGGATTGCCCATCTCGAAATCTGTTCCGCCATAACAGGACACCGTGGGGTCGCGATGCACGTACATCGCCGAGAATGAGTCAAACGTGCCCTCATAGTAACGGTCGTCCTCACCATATTCCGCCACCAGGTCCTTGCCGGAGCCGAGCGCGCTCAATAGAAAATCGACCATCGGTCCGTATTGCCCTACGGCGTTGGTCGCAGGCTCCAGGTTCATGACCGTGCCGGACGTGTTGCCGCAGCCGGTCACCACAACCGTATCGCGGTGGACATCGGGGCGGACCGTACCGGCGGGACGCTGCTTGAACAGCGGCTTCTGCGGATACTGGCCCACGGCTTCCGGATGGAACCACTTCAGCAGCGGCAACACTCCCGGATTGGACGAGTGCAGCATGCGCTGCTTTCCCGCCTCAGAAGCCAGGAACCGAAGCGCGGGAGACAGCGGGGCCGTCGCGCCTTCAAAGATGCCGGTGTTTTGCGAGCGTTGAAAGTCTTGCGCGAAACCTTGCGTCGCGCATCCCGCAACCAATATCAGCACAGCCTGGACAAACAACCTTGACGACTTCATGCTTCCTCCTACAGGGTGAGCGCTTCGAGGGCGCCAGAATCGAGTTTCAAAATACGGACCGACCGGGGCGCGTCCCACAAGCGCTGCCCGAGCGGAGTGTCGAGAATCCCACGACAGTAGTGATCAGGGCCAACCGGACCCCGGTTATGGGTGGGAGCTTGCGGGATTATACTGGGTTTTCAGTTCGCTGCGGCCCCTTTTTGTCATCCTTTGGGCTGCTTGGCCACCGGATGCAGGCTGGCGTCACAGTCACGCCGGCAAGCCCATCTTTCGCAGGAACACTGCGAAACGCGGATCGTGATACAGGTTCTTCATCAGAGGATCGCCTTTGATGGCTGCCAGTCCCGCGTCTTTGTGGGCCCGGGCAATTCCGAGCCATTCGAAGGCATGGTCCGCTTCTCCCCGAAAGGCATATACTTCGGCAATCTGATAGGCAGCCTGCTCTTGGTAGTCGTGGATGAGTTGCTGTAAGGCGGCGTCCGCCTCCTTCTTTCTGCCCAGCGCACTGTAGGCGAGGGCTTGCCCCACGGCGCGCTCGCTGTTGGGATGGTTCTTTTCGAATTCCGCCAGCGCCTGCTGCGGTTTTGCCTGTTCCAGATACACCAATCCCAATAAGTAGTGCGCTTCGGGGCCGCCGGGACTGATGGCCAGGGCCTTCTGATATGCGTCAATGGCCAACTCCTGCTGCCCTGCGTAGTAAGCATGCATTCCCAGGGAGACGTGTGCCATTACGCTAAGGGGATCGATTTCCACCGCCCGCCGGTTCAGCGCCACCGCCTCATCAAAATGGCCGAGGCTGGCCTGCAAGCTCGACGCCCCCAGCAGCACTACGGAATTCTGCGGCTCCAACGCCAGCGCTTTCTGCAAGGCTGCGTCCGCGCCTGCCCAGTCCCACTCATAACCGCGCTTGATGCGGCCAATGGCAGCATGCGCCTCGGCCAGGCCGGGATCCAGTTGCAGCGCCCTTTCCGCAGCCGCCCTGCCGTCGCGATAACCTTCTTCAAAGGTCGAACCCTCGGCGCCCTCGCCGCGTGTGATCAGCACCCAGGCCAGCGCCGACCAGCCGCGAGCATAATCCGGATCGAGCTTCACGGATTGCTGGAAATATTCCAACGCCCGGCTCAAATCATCGCGCGTGCGGCGCTCGTAGAAGTACCGTCCCTGCAAATACGCGTTGTATGCCTCGGCGCTTATCCCACGCTGTGGGACGCTGCCGCTCCCGGGATTGAGCAGCCGCACTTTGAGTTCGCCCGTGATGGCGCGGGCAATATCGTCCTGCACCGCGAAAACATCGTTCAGGTCGCGGTCATAGGTGCCCGACCAGAGCTGAAAGCCGTCCTCCGCCTTCACCAGCTCGGCCGAGATTCGCACCCGCTTGCCTTCCTTGCGGACACTGCCTTCCAGGACGGTTGCCACCCCCAGTTTCTTTCCGATGGCCCGCGGATCGGCGCTCTGGTCGCGCAACTGGAAGGACGAAGTGCGCGCGGCCACACGCAAACCCGGCGTCTTGGCCAGGTGATTGAGAAGTTCCTCGGCTAGCCCGTCGGAGAAGTATTGCTGGTTCTTCTCCGGACTCATGTCGGCAAAGGGCAACACCGCGATTGACGAGGCGACTGGCTTGGCCATCGCCGGACTGCGCTTCCACCAGAAGTGTCCAATCGCCACCGCCACCAGGACCGCAAGAGCCGGCAGCAGCAGCCTCCGCCAATTTCTGCCCGGCACAATCGGCACCGGGACGGGCGCGAAACCCGTCGGCGTACCGAAGCCGGATGAGGAGTCGCGGAAGGGCGCCGGCAGCAGGTACGGCATGGATTCAGCCGCCGGCGGTTCCAGCACCCCGATGAATCGGTAGCCATGTTTAGGCACGGTTTCGATGTAAGCCGGATCCTGCGCCTCGTCGTTCAGCGCCTCCCGTAAACGCCTGACTGCAACGTTGAGGCTGGACTCGAACTCTACAAAGGTGTTTTCCGGCCACAGCTGCGCTCTCAGCTCCTCGCGTGTGACCATCTCGCCGTGAGCTTGCAGCAGGGCCCGAAGCACGAGAAAGGATTTTGGCTGGAGTTTGATCCGGTAACCGAACTTGCGCAGCGTGCCCGAATCCAGGTCGAGCTCGTATGGTCCGAAGCGCATCGCCGCCGCCGCGTGCAGGGTTCGTTCCTGCGGCCCGTCAGGCGAAATCCGATGGCTCTCGGGCACTGCGCTGGGCATAATGGGCGGAATGTTATCACAGTTTCGTCAAAATACAACCGCAGCAAAACGTTTATTTACATTGTCTGCAATAGGTTACACCGTAATGTGGAATTAATTTGACTTCCGGCACCGCGTGGAGGAAACAGAGAACAGCACAGCACCGATTTCTGCTCGGCAGGCGTGTCGGCTCGAAGCCGAGGCACAGTTGGGCCGGCTGCCAGCCTGGTTGTGGAAAATCTACCGGGTCGCCTCAGGGCGACCTGGCGAACACGAAATATTGGTCTGAACGGGAGATCACCATGCAACGCCCAGAGCAATGCCGGAAGTGGACCATCAGTATGGACTTGTGGATGACGCTGGCGGCAATCGCCCTCGCAACTTTGATGATTGTCGTTGCCACTGAGGCGCAAGGACAGACCTTCACCGTGCTGCACAACTTCACCGGAGGCCGCGATGGGGCGAATCCGCTGGATGGCCTTACCATCGATCGCAACGGGAATCTCTACGGCACTGCCTCCGCCGGCGGCAACAAAGCCTACGGTTGCCAGAATTATTATGGGACTCATGGCTGCGGCGCGGTCTTCGAGTTGGCGCACTCCGGCACGGGATGGATCCTAAGGCCGCTTTATGATTTCCCGAGTGTTAGCGATGGCTATCCTGCATATGGCGTGGTTCTTGGACCCGATGGCGCTCTCTATGGGGTGACCAACGGCGGCAGCTGCTGCGGCGGTGTCTTCCGGCTGACGCCGCCGGCGACGACCTGCACCAGCTTCACCTGTAATTGGCAGCAAACGGTGTTGCATCCGTTCACCGGTCAGCCGGATGCAGCGGGACCCTCCAGCCGCGTCACTTTCGATTCCGCAGGCAACCTGTATGGCCTGACTTACGAGGGCGGCCTGTACAACGGGGGCGTTGTCTATGAGCTCTCCCCTGACGGTACTGGCTGGACCGAAAACGTCCTCTATTCCTTCGGCACCGATGGGTCGAATGGCCAGGAGTTCCCTGGCGGGCAATTGGCCATCGATCCGGCGGGCAATCTGTATAGCTCTGCCGAGTGCAACGTGAACATGGGCTGTTTTTATGGTGAGGTCTGGGAGCTGCAGCCCTCGCAACGGGGCTGGAACGAGAGTGTGTTATTTCAGTTCAACGGCAACAACGGCTATGCACCGTATTCCGGTGTGATCCGCGACTCGTCGGGCAATCTCTACGGTACAAACTCAGGCAATACCGGCGGCGGTAACGGCAGCGCGAATGTCTATGAGCTAAGTCCATCCAACGGCGGATGGAACTTTACCTCGCTCTATGACTACGGCGATTTCGGAGAGGACAGCACCGACGCCCTGACCATGGACTCCGCCGGAAATCTCTACGGCGCCGACTCAATTACTGGGGATGGTTACATCTTCAAGTTGACCCACTCGGGAAATAACTGGATCTTCAGCAGGCTGCACAGCTTCAGCGGCTCGGACGGTGCGGGCGCAGTAGGACAAATCGTCATCGATAGCGCCGGCAATTTGTATGGCACCACCGCCGTCGGCGGCGCCTACGGCTACGGAGTGATTTGGGAGATCACGCCGTAGACATCGGTTCAGCTGTTTTGGTGATGGTGAAGGAGACTGTTATGACCTATTCCAGTCAATTGGGTATACGTAGTTTAGTTCGCTTGGCCGTGGCAGGCATCGCGACTCTTTTCATTTTGGCCGCCTCAGCGGCGCAGGCGCAAACGTTGACGGTCCTGCACCGCTTCACCGGCGGGGCTGACGGCGCGAATTCCGCCGCCGGGCTCACCCTCGACGCCGCCGGAAATTTGTACGGCACCACCTTGAGAGGCGGCATCGAGGAAGGCCCATGTTACGGGGCATGCGGCGTTGTCTTCAAGATGACGCATCGCGGCTCCGGTTGGACCGAGACGCCGATTTATAGCTTCGGCGGCAGTCCGGATGGCGAAAACCCTAACGCTCGCGTTATCTTCGGACCGGATGGCGCTCTGTATGGCACCACCTACGAGGGTGGTTCGTGCTGCGGAACCGTATTCAAGCTCCAACCTCCTCCGAGTTTCTGCGCCAGCACCTCGTGTTCCTGGCGCGAGACCATTCTGTACAGTTTCACCTCATTGGCCGATGGGGCCTACCCGGCCGCCGAGGTGGTGTTTGATCGCGCCGGCAACCTGTACGGTACGACCCAGTCAGGTGGAACCGGACCTTGCCAATTGGGCTGCGGCACGGTCTTCGAGCTGAGCCCGAATGCGAATGGCACCTGGAGCAAGAGCACGCTCCACTCATTCCAGGGAGGCGCAACGGACGGCTCCTCGCCTGACTCCGCCCTGCTATTCGATTCGGCAGGGAATCTCTACGGCACAACCGACCTCGGCGGCAACTACTACTGTTATTCCGCCCCGACTTGCGGCACAGTTTTCGAGCTGACGCCCTCCGGCTCCGGGTGGACCGAGAAAGTCCTCCACTTCTTTACCGATGACGCCGACGGCGGCAATCCCGCTGGCCTGGTCTTCGATCGTGAGGGCAATCTGTACGGCGCCGCATGCCAGGGCCCGGGAGAGTTTGGCGCGGGCACAATTTTTGAATTGACCCCGGACCAGGGCGGCGGCTGGACCTTCACTGTGCCCTACACTTTTACCAGCAGTGGAGCGTCATTTCCCAACGCGCCCTCGATGGACGCAGCCGGCAACATCTATGGCAGCTCTCAAAATGGTGGAGTCTATGGAACCGGAGCCGCATACAAGCTGACCCGCTCGAACGGCGGCTGGAGCTATTCGACCGTCGGCAGCTTCAATTATCAAGGTCCGTCCGGCGACACTCCGGTGGGCACCGTGGTGGTCGATGCGCAAGGGAACCTGTACAGCACGTGCTACTCAGGCGGCTCGTCTCAAAATGCAGGCACGGTGTGGGAGATCACGCCGTAAGCCAGTGGCCAGTGTTCAGAGAAAGCGGCCGATAGGGGGCATCCCACAATGTGGGAGGAATAGCCGACTAGGGGAGTATCGCGATCGGAAATAGTTCGCCAAGGAGGAATATTATGACCGGCTCTGCACGGCACGACTGCTTACGGCGGTTTGCAAAAGCCAAATAATTGCCCCGATGACGGCTGCGGCGTGGTATGGGAGATAATTCAGTAAGGCGGTACTAGTTCGCGAGTGCGGCCGGCCGTCCTCGCAAGCAATCTCACATCGTGGCTTTCAATGAAATCGATGCTTGAAACCGTGTAGGATCGGGGTGATCAGGGTCGATAAATTCGTTGGTGCGGGAGAACATCATGATGGTCCTGAAACGCAATCGGCTTTCGATTCCCGGCAGATGCCTGCATGCGGCAATGGAGCCGCTGGCGCTGGCAATTGTGTTTGCGCTCGCTATCGCCGCGGTCCCTGCCGCGCAGGCGCAGTCGTACTCGGTCATCTATAACTTTGCCGGCGGCCAGGATGGGGCCACGCCCATGGCTGGCCTGACCTACGGCGGTTCAGACAGTTTCTACGGTACGGCGAACTACGGCGGCAACACGGGCGGAAACTGCGGAACCAGTGGCTGTGGGCTGGTCTATCGGCTAACGAACGGAAACTCCGGATGGGTGCTGACGCCGCTCTATAGCTTTATGGGAGGCAACGACGGAGCCAATCCGCAAATCGCCAATGTGGTGTTCGGCCCGGACGGCAGCCTCTATAGCAGCACCTACTATGGAGGCGGGACTTGTGACGGTGTTGGCTGCGGAACGGTTTTCAGGCTACGGCCTCCGGTGCCGGACAACCTGGGTGGATCCAGCCCCTGGATCGAGACTGTGCTGCATCGCTTCACGGGCGCGGATGGCGCCGGACCGGTCGGGGCCCTGATCTTCGACCACAACGGCAATGCGGACGGCGCCACCAGCAGCGGCGGTTTGCACAATGGCGGGATCATCTACCAATTGAATGCATCGAGAAATTGGGACTTGGTCGTTATGTACCACCCGTACGGTTATCCGGGAAGCGGCTTAACCATGGACCACGCCGGCAATCTTTACGGCACCACCTTCAACGGAGGCAACGACCTGTTTGGATCGGTCTATAAATTGACGCCGTCGGGATCGGGCTGGATCGAGACCGATCTCTACGATTTCACCAGCGGCAGTGATGGAAGCTTCCCGCAGGCGGGCATCATCCTGGACCGCGCGGGGAATCTTTATGGAGCCACCAGCGCTGGAGGGTCCGGCCGCGGCGGCACGGTGTTTGAGATGACGAACTCAAATGGAAACTGGATCTATAACAAGTTGTACAGTCTGACTGGTCCCGGTACTCCACGCCTGGTGGTTGGGCCTATTGGCAATCTGGTGATGGATGCCGCAGGCAATCTCTATGGCACGACCCTCTCGGACGGGGCCCATGGATACGGAGCGGTCTTCAAGCTGACGCCGTCCAATGGCAGCTGGACTTACACTTCGCTGCATGACTTCACGAACGGCAGCGACGGCGGCTACCCCTACAGCACACTGGTCTTCGATACCAGCGGCAACCTGTACGGCACGGCGTCCAGCGGCGGCGCTCAGGGGCTTGGCGTCGTGTTCAAGATTACGCCGTAAGGGCCAAATCGCGGCGAATTCCGTCGGACTGGGGCCGCCCACGTTCCGCTTGTCGCGCCCGCCAAACCTGAAGGCCACGTCACACGACGTTGACCACGGAGAGCAGGAACATTTAAGATGAGACTCGCGGGGGTGGTGGTGAAGCTGGTTATCACGTCGCCCTGTCACGGCGAAGGCCGCGGGTTCGAGTCCCGTCCACCCCGCCACTAGAATCAATGGCTTGCAGGATGCCCCGCGCGGGCATTTTGTATTTTACCCGCCAAAATATCCGCAACTCGGCCAACTTTTACAGACTCCCTGCCCTCCGGTGGCGCGACCATGATTGGATCTCTTGATAGCACCGCCCGGCACTGCAATCTCACCCATCTAGACGCAACCGGATTGCATCTAGCGTGCCAGAGCAGCGTGCATGAGTTTGGCGCGCCTTCCCTATCAGAAGAAAAGCTTTGCCCCAAGTTGAATGAGACGCGGTGGGTCGGCGCTCACGACTTGCCCGAAGGTCGCCGTGCTGATGTTGCCGTCTACGGTTTGCGAGCCGAAGAATTGCGTATGGTTGAACACATTGAAGGCTTCCACGCGGATTTGCAGAGACTTGGATTCACCAACCGGGATGTTCTTTGTTATCGCCATATCGTAGTTATCCAGTCCGGGGCCGTAGAAGAAACGCCTCGGGACATTACCCGGCGTTCCGAGAGCATTTTCAGTGAACAACGAGGTATTGAAGTAAGGCTGCCCATTGCGCGGATTGTGATTTATATCAAGCGGTCCGCCAGTGTAGTCCGGCACATCCACACTGTAGTTGTTTATGCCATTAGGCTCGGTTCCCAGCAGGGAGTTGTCGCCATAGCTGACGAGGGTCACAGGAAAGCCGGTGCTGAAATGAGTGATCCCGGACAATTGCCAGCCCTGCGTCCAGCGGTTCGAGGCATGCACCAGCCTCTCCAGCGGCAGTTGATAACTATAGCTCGCCACGAAATTGTGCCTTATATCGAAAGAAGACGGAGCATAGCTAAGCGATGGATTGATCGGATTGACCTCCTCGCCTAAGTTCGAAGAGTCGTCCATCGCCCTGCCATACGTGTACCCAACAGCAAATTCCAGCCTCCCGCTCGTATGCCGCACACTGACCTGGAGGGCGTTGTAATTCGACTTGCCGGTCGTGGCCTGCAAGGTATCGCTCCCGAAGCTGGGTCCCAGAGGAGCGCGAGTTCCATTGATCACCTGGCCCGACGCCGCGGTATAAACATTGTTTTCGCCGAAGGGTCCGCACGTCAGAGAACCCGGCGCTACCTGGTTCGGCTGGCTCAGGCTTAGGCAAAGTCCGGGATTGCCGGGGTTCGCTTCAATCATCACAAGAAGGCGGTGCCCCTGGTTGCCTACGTAGGCGGCACTTAACACCGTATTGGCGCCCAGTTGCCGCTCGATCGACAGCGTGTACTCCTCGACGTAGGGGATGCGATTCGCCGCGGCATATCCTGGGATGCCGCTGATGGGTTCGAACTGCGACCAATTAATGCTCCCATTCGGATTGCTGCTGGAAGCGCTCCCGGTCGCCAGCGTTACCGGAAAAGGCTGACCCGAAAACTGCCCGGTGGACGCGGTGACGAAGGGTGTGGCAAACAGCGGTGGCGCAGGGCTGGTATAGGTAATCCCAAAGGGTGCATTGCCGGCCAGAATGCCCAGCGACAGTGCCTCGATCGCTTCGTAATAGAGGCCAAAGCCGGCCCGGATGCTGGTATTCCCCGGCCCGCCCGTTACCTTGCCCAGAAAACTGTCCGCGCCGGCGTCCGGTGAGTAGGCCAGTCCCACCCGGGGAGCAAAGTCGAGATTGCCCGGCGGCGCAAGTGTCCGCGGTACCCCCGCATCGGTGGGAAAAAGTATTCCAGCAGGCGCACCAGGAAAAACGCTTGAGGCCTTCCCTGCTTCAAACGTCGAGATCTCGTTGTTTTTTTCATACCAGGGCTCAATCCGGTCCCAGCGGAGGCCATAGTTGAGCGTCAGGTTCGAACGCGCGCGCCAGCTGTCCTGCGCGAAGAGGCCCAGGTATTTGTTGCGCCCATAGAAGGG
>PLBD01000574.1 GCA_003135315.1 Acidobacteriaceae bacterium
GCTCGTTCGCCACCGCGTTCTTCCTGTATGGCGTCGCTCTGGTCTTCGGCGCTACCGGCACGACCAATGTCTACGGCATTGCGCAGTATCTGCAAACGCACTCGTCGCTGCTGGTTTACCTTGCCGTGGGACTGATGTTCGTGGGCCTGGGCTTCAAGGTCGCATCCGCGCCGTTCCACGTGTGGACGCCTGATGTCTATGAGGGCTCTCCCGCGCCGGTGGTCGCCTTTATGTCCACCGGGCCGAAGGCTGCGGCGTTCGCGGTGCTTCTGCGCGTGCTGTTCGCTACCGGCGCGCCCGGCTGGTTCTGGATGGTCTGGGTCTCAGCCGCGCTTTCGATGACGCTGGGCAACATCGGCGCGCTGGTGCAGCAGAACGTGAAACGTCTGCTGGCCTACTCCTCCATCGCCCACGCCGGATATCTGCTGGTGGCCTTCGCCGCCGGCAAGCAGGTCGGCATCTCGGCCGCAATCTTCTACACTGCTGCCTACGCGGCAATGAATGTGGGCGCCTTTGCCGTCATCAGCCACTTCGCCTCCGCCGGCGAGAAGTACGTCACCCTCGACGATTACGCCGGACTCGGCCGCCGCTCTCCGCTGCTGGCCGCCATGCTCACCATATTCCTACTATCGCTGATCGGTATTCCGGTTACGGGCGGCTTTTTCGCCAAGTTCTACGTCTTCTCGGCCGCTCTGCAATCCAACCTGGTCGGCCTGACCATCATCGGCGTGATCAATAGCGCGATCGCCGCTTACTATTACCTGCGCGTGATCGTCTATATGTATATGCGGGATGAGCGCGGAGAAGTTCCTGTGGCTCGCATTCCAGCCGGACTGGGGATCGGGTTGGCGATCAGCTTGATCGCGACGATCTATCTGGGCGTGTTGCCGGGCCGCGTGCTCGACTACGCCATGCAGAGCGCGCAGGACTTGATGAAGTAAGCGTTCCGGGGGAAATCAATCACAACGGCTTCAGGCATTCAAAGCAAGCAACGGCTGCATGCCTGAAATTCCATGGCGTTTGGCATCCCCGACGTCGCGGCATCAAGTTACGATTTGTTAACTTCCCTCGCTTTCGGAACTGGCCGACCTTTTCAACGGAAGGAATGTACAGATGCACTTCGAAGAGGGAAGACACTTGAACCAGCCGCAATATGAAAAACCCGAAGCACGCACTCGAATCAACTCCACTGGACAACCGCCGCGCGAGTCAGCTCGCCGCGGCACAGAGAATCATCGTGCCCCTCGCAACCGGATTTCAACATCCAAATCAGAAGAAGCGTCCGGAATTCTTGATGACGCTAACCACAAGCTGCAGGAGTTGATGCAGTTGTTTTATCTGCTGGGCCGCGATCCGGCAGTGCCGACCGATGCCCGCTACCATGTGACCGTCGCCCAGTCCGAGATTGCCTGGCTGACACGACTGATGCAGAACGCGGCAGCGGACCAAGCCGAAAAAGGTAATCCTCCGGCTGGCGGCAACGCGACGACGGCCTCTCCTTAATTGCGTATGTCCAAAAGGCGCAGGCAAGAGAAAAGCCCCATCCGCGGATGGGGCTTGTCCGTCGAAGCCGAAAAACTAGACGACCTTGGCAAAGATGATAACCAGGGTGAACAGCACCAGAGACTCGATGAACGCCAGACCGAGAATCAGTGCCAGCTGAATAGCCGGGCGAGCGGCTGGATTGCGGGCCATGGCCTCGCAAGCCGCAGCGCCGACACGGCCCTGTCCCAGACCAGCCAGGCCGGCCGCGATCGCGATACCGAAACCGGCCGCGATGGCTACATAGTTAGCATGTGACGAAGCGGCGCCTCCCGCCTCCTGCGCGAACGCCGGCATGGCCACCATCATGAGGGCCATCAGCGCAAAGATAATCATCATCGTTTTCCGCATTTTTGTTTCTCCTTAGGATTTGCCGCCAGGAGGTGGTTGACGTTCACCGTGCTGACGCCCTCACACTGGAGCGGCGAAGCCGCTAGCAATTAGCAGCTAGCAATTCGCAACTAGCCTGGCCAATGGCTCATTTAGAGCGGGCGTCAAACGAGCGGTTTCCCGCAAGGCTACTATCCAGGAACCACATCGTAAAAGCTTATTGCTAGTTGCTAATTGCTAAGTGCTTCTTCTTTAGTGCTCATGCGCTACTGCTTCGCCGATGTAAACCGTCGCCAGCAGCACAAAAATATAGGTCTGGATCAGGGCGACGCCGGCGTGCAGCAGCATGAAAATGATCGGAATACCGATCGGAAACAGCGTGAAGAACACGAGTGTCACCATGTCGCTGGCGAACATGTTGGCAAAAAGACGGATGGTGAGCGACAGGACGCGCGCCAGATGGCTGCACACTTCAATCACGAACATCAGCGGCGCTAGCCACCATACCGGTCCAATGAAATTTTTGATGTAGCCAAACCCATTCAGCCGGATACCCTGGAAATGGTAGTAGAACCAGGTGACCAAGGCGCATCCCAGAGGCACCGAGGGCGAGGCCGTCGCGGTCTCGAAGCCGGGAACCAGTCCGATCAGGCAGCCAACTAGGATGAAGAGCCCCAATACTGTGAGGTAGCCGACGTAGCGTTCATAACCGTGGCCAATTACCTCATGGCTTTGGTTAACGATGAACGAGTTGAGGCTCTCCGCCACGTGCTGCAGTGGCCCGGGATCGTCCACCGAGAGCCGTGCCCGCACAATGGCGAAAAACAGAATCAGAATTACGAATACCAGCAGCTGCATGGCTACGTAATTGGTGATTGGGGCCTGCGGGTACGCCGGATGAACGTGAACGGAGCCGAGAATGGCGTTGGCTACTCCGGCCAGGTACTTGTTCAGTAGTGCGGTTAACCACAGTTGCTCAGGCATGAATGCTAGCTCGTATGAGTGAAACTGTTGCTGCTAATTATCTCGCTTCGCACACACTGGGCGTCGCCGTCCGGTGCCTGCAAAATATGATTAGGGAACATCAGATTCCGTGTCGCAGGGAGACGAACAGCTCGACGGCGACTTCGCAGGCGATGGCGGCAATAGGGAGGCAGACGCCCCCGAGAAAGCCGTAAACACCCGCGAGGGAAACATTAAATATAACATACGCACCGCCCGCGATCAGAACGTAGCGCAGCAGTGCGCGAAAGACAATGATGCCGCCGCGCTCGCGGCTTTGCTGGGTGGTAATTCTCTCGCCCAGCGCCTCGATGGCGCGCTCCATCCAGACCTGGTTGACGTAGGAGATGACGGCGCCCGCGACGAAGCCGGCCGTCACCGGCCAGCGAAACAATACCAGGCAAATCAAGGTGCCGAGGCCGGCCATCGCGAGCATGAACTTGCGGATTCGGGGCAGGGCCCGGTTGAGGAAATCTTCCGCGAAAGCGAATGTGGGTTCGGGCGGCGGCGTGGACACCAGACCACTGTACCGCAGATCAACTCTTCCGCGTGACCATCCGTATCATGTCAACGAAGCCGGCGATCGACCCCACGATGATGCCTACCAGAAACAACCAATGGGTATGCAGCCAATAGTCGAGGAGCTTGCCCAGCAGCAGGCCGACCACCACCGCGGCGGGAATGATAAACGCGATTTGCGAATAGCGCGCCCACACCACGGCGGCGCTCTGCTTGTCGTCAGGGTCCTCTGCAGCCATGGTGACAGCCTACCATGCGCGGGAGCACAAACTCCCAATCGGGCAGTGACTTCGGTATAATCCCGCGGGACGCCGCCGCGGGTGTACGCGGGGTCCTGGCGAGGCAGTGAAGCTCATATTCCGGTTTCGGAGGAGGCCATCATGGCGCAGGAAGACCATAATCTGAAGATTGACTACATCGAGTTTCCCGCTACGGATATTGAGGCGACGAAACGCTTCTACAACGGCGTTTTTGGCTGGAATTTTCAGGACTACGGTCCGGACTATACGAGTTTTCACGATGGCCGCCTGGCGGGTGGATTCAACAAGGGCGCGCAATCGGCTGGCGCCTCCAGCGAGAAAACCTGCGGCCCGCTGGTTGTGATTTACGCCGCGTCGCTGGAAGACACGTACGCCAAGGTCACTGCTGCGGGCGGGAAGATTGTGCGGGAAATATTTGGATTTCCCGGCGGCCGGCGCTTCCATTTCGCCGATCCCAACGGCAACGAACTGTCGGTGTGGAGCGAGTAAACCGTCAGCGATTAGAGGCTAGGGACGACGGATTGGGGCCAGGGATTAGACCGAGGAGTTAGGGATCAGGCATTACTGGCAAGACTCATTGCCAGCCACTAGCCACTGATTTCTGACCCCTGGCCGCTGCCTTCGTGCTTCGCCCGCCGGCTTCCGGCCGCGTACAATACCGCGCCGCCGCCGATCACCGCCACGCTCAGCAGAATCAGCTTGGCCACGAACAGAACTTTGTGCGGTTCCGTCGGATCAGGAGCAACCGCGCTGACGATGGTGGCGCAAGTCCCCACAAAACCAAGAATGCCGATGAAAAAGGCCGCCGGCTTGCCGCCGGGCACGCGCACAATCTCCCGCCCCGCCGGTTCGCGCTGCAACCGGATAAGCGCGGCGAACATGAACAGGAACGGCACGAAGGTCGTGATGACGGTCATACTTACCAAGACTTCGTAGGCGCCGCGCACCGAGCTTCCCAACTGGCCAAGCACGACGAACAACAGGGAAAGCAAGCCTTGCGCGAGTAGCGCGATGTGCGGGGTGTGCCAGCGGGGATGCACGCGCCCAAACGCCGCGGGAAGGTAGCCGTCGATGCCGGCAACGAACGGCAGTCGCGCCGTCGCGGCCAGATAGGCGCCGACCGCGCCCAGATTGGCCACGCAAATCAACAGCGCGACCGCGGGGCCCAGGCCGTGCCAGCCCAGTCGCCCGGCGCTGGCGGTGATGGCCTGCATGATGCCCTCCAGGCCGTTCAGTTGCCCGTGCGGCAGCACAACCAGCACGGCAATCGTTCCCAGCATGTAGCCGGCAGTGATGAGCACGCCGGCAATCAGCAGAGCGCGCGGTATGTTGCGGCGCGCGTGCTTGATTTCGCCGCCCATCAGCGAAGCCGCTTCGGCCCCGGTGAACGCATTCATCAGCGTAGCCCAGACGGCGGCGTTGGCCAGGTTGAACGAGGGCCTGAGCGTGCCGACGGTGAAGCTGGTGGCCGGCGTCGAGGCGAAGTTGACCGCACTGGCCCCG
>PLBD01000400.1 GCA_003135315.1 Acidobacteriaceae bacterium
GGTGCCGGCATCGGTGATCTGCATGTTCAGCGTAGCTCCGTCATAGACCATGTGCACGTTGAAGACGTCGCCGCTGTGCAGGTCCACGCCGCTACTGGTCATATCGAGGGCCGGCACGTAGGGTATCGCGCCATTCAGGTACAGGCCGGTAGAGTCCACGCCCTCGCCCGCATTGTTGTACAAGTCAAATTTGACGGCCACGCTGGAACCTATGGGAGCGTAGCCTAGCCATCCGCCGCTGCCGCCAAGGGCGGACGGACCCGCATTCTGGATGGCGAAAGTGATGCCGTCAGCATTCGGGTTCGTCAGCTGAAAACTGAAGTCCTGCACAAAAGCCTGAACATTCAACTCGGCGGCATACCAGGCGCTGGCAGCCTCTCCCTGGCCGCCATCCGTCAAACGCAGCCGCGAATTGTTGACCGTCGTCTTGCCGTTGAGGACCATCCCACCGGCGTTGAAGCCGCTGTTGTAATTCACGCCCGCAACCGCCGAATAGCTCCAACTCAAGATGTTCTGGACGGCCGTCTTTCCCCCGGTGCCTCCGGTGAAGCCGACGTAGGCGGTTGGGCCTCCCACCGTGGCGGGTATGTTAATTGGCCAACTGGTGACGAAACTTCGCAGCGTACTGGCGTCGGTGATCTGCATGGTCAGCGTGGTCCCGTCGTAAGACATATGCACGTTGAAGACGTCGCCGCTGTGCAGGTTCACGCCGCTGGCCGTCATATCGACGGCGGGCACGTAAGGTTTTGCCCCGTTGACATACAGTCCCGTGGAGTCCATACCTTCGCCGTCATTGTTGTACAAGTCAAACTTCACGGCCACGCTGGAAGGGATGGGAGCGTAGCCCAGCCAGCCGCCGCTGCCGCCGAGTGCGGTCAATCCCGCGTTCTGGATGGTGAAAGTGATTCCGTCAGCCTGGGGATTGGTCAGCTGGAAACTGAAATTCTGGGTGAAGGCCTGGACATTCACCGGCGTCGCGTACCAGGCGCTGGCAGTTTCGCCCTGGCCGCCATCGGTCAGTTGCAGACTCGAACCGTTCACTTTTGCGCTGCCGTTCAGAGCCATCCCAGTCGGGTAGAAACCGCCGCCGTAGCTGACATCGGCCTGGGGGACAAAGCTCCAACTCAGGATCTCCTGGATGGCCGTGGTTGAGCCGCTGCCGCCGGTGAATCCAGCGTAGGCGGTTGTGCCGCCAACTGTGCCGGGTATATCAATGGCCCAACTGGTGACGAAATTCTGCTGGGTGTTGGCATCCGTGATCTGCATCGTCAGCGTGGCGCCGTCGTAAGTCATGTGCACGTTGAAGACATGCGAACTGTGCAGGTCTATACCGGTGCCAGTCATGTCGATTGCGGGAGTGTACGGTAAGGCGCCGTCGGTATAGATTCCCGTGGAGTCGATACCTTCGCCGTTGTTGTTGGACAAGTCGAACTTGATGGCCACGCTAGGAGTTATGGGAGCGTAACCCAGGTAGCCACCGCTGCCGCCGAGAGCGGTTGGCCCGGCGTTCTGGATCGTAAAGGTAATTCCGTCGGCATGGGGATTGGTCAACTGAAAACTAAAGTCCTGGGTGAAGGCCTGAATGTTCACCTTCGTCGTGTACCAGGCAGTGCCAGCTTCCCCCTGGCCTCCATTCGTCAGGCGCACACGTGAACCGTTCATCGTGGCCGAGCCGTTCAGATGAAGCCCGCTGGAGCTGAGGCCGTTTTCGTAGTTAATCGTCCCACCGCCGCCGCTGGTGATGGTGTAGGCCCCCAAGCCTACATCGCTAGGCGCTGCGCCGGAAGCAATGGCTATTGCATTCACAGCCGTAGTGGCGCTCACGATGAGCGGCGCCGTGTACACCGGGGACGACGGCGACGGAGTGGATCCGTCGGTCGTGTAATAGATAGTCGCGCCAGGAGTGGAATCGGAGATTACAACGGTTTGGGTCGAGGTGTAGGTCCCACCGGCGGGCGTGAACGTGGGAGTGGGCGTCACGGCAGAAAGGATTCCGTACACGCTCACCTGCCCGACTGCCCCAACATATACCTTGCCGTTGGCGACGGTCGGCACAGCGTACTTTACCGGAAGCCCGACGCTGTCGCGCTCTCCATTCTGCGCGCTGGTATAGAGTTCCGTAGCTACGTTCGTGGCATCGTAGGCATACAACACCGACTCGTCGTTCTGGCTGGTATTGAGTCCCCAGAGAATTGCATTGGTGTTGTTATTTGCGGAAATCGCCAGGCTGGCTCCCGGCCAATAAAAACTGGTCAGCGATGTGGAAGTTGGCGACAGCAGGCCGTTGCTCACGCTGAATGCCTGCACCGGGGCGTTCACCCATCCGAAGTACACATTCTCATTCCAGTAAGCCGGCGACGCCCACATGCCCGCCGAGCCGGAGAGAGTTTGTATGATTTGCGAATTATTGCTGGGATTGTAGTGCCCCATGTTGTCGCGGTTGACAATATAAACGTTGCCGTCCTTGCCGCCGCCAATCGCCTCATGGGGATACGGCCCGGGCTGATCGGGCAGAAGCAACACTCCGCCCGAGGCAACATCAATGTCGTTCAAATCCAGGTAGGCCTGATTGTCCGGAGTGAAGTAGTCGCTCACGCTAAGGGTCGAACCATTCAAGGCCATCTTCACGATACTGTCACCGAAATCGACAGGACTACCGTTTACGTCAAATGTGCCGTTTCCGGTCGATAAGATGATGTTGCCGGAAGCATCGGCAGTCAGGCCGGCGCCGCTCATCCATATGCCGCCATCCTCACCATTGGGAGTGTCGGCCCAGACTGCGGTCTGCTGAAGCGTGCTCTTGTCGTACGCCATCACCCAGCCGTGGAAAGGGGCGTTATCGCAATAGGAGGCCCAGGCCATGTAGATCTGGCCATTGCTCAACAGGAGGCCAGAGCGAGCCATCTGCATGAGTGGGTCGAAAGTGAGTACGCCATTCACGCTGCCGGCTCCGGTTCCCGGATAGGTCGCCTGAATGGTAACCGGGCCGTCGAACTTCTCTGCTCCCGTGGTGATATCCAGAGCGTGCAGCCGGTTGAAGAAATTTCCATTTTCCTTGGTGGCTACCAGAATGTAGATCGTGTTGGTGCTGGTATCGATGACGGGAGTGCTGGTAACTCCATATTCGGGCACCACGGCAGAGTTACAGTTAACGTCGTCGATCGACATTGTAGTAATGCCGCTCCCGGGATCGATAAAGCTGGTGTGCCACAGGGGCGAGCCGTTCTCTCCACTATTGCTGTCCGCGTCGAAGGCATAAACGCTGTCGTGCTCGGTAGCCACGTAGAAGACGTTGTGGACACCTTTGCCCGGAATGGTTACGTTGGGCACATACAGGGGCTGCGCGTAGACCTGGCCATCGACAAATGTGGTCCAGAGCTTTCCAAAGGACTGCACATTCACGTTGGCAGTCGTCAGAGTGGTCTCCTGCAAGTTCTGTCCGGTGCGGCCGTTGTCGTTATGCTGGGTGGTGACCTGCACCTGCGCCAAAGCCGACCCGGACCAGCATTGCAGCGCAACGGTCAGGAAACCAGCCCAGATGGACCGCCTCATCAATGACCACGGCTGCCGGCTTGTTAGAGCTTGCATATTTATCCTCGGTTCTTTGTGGCGCGTTCGATGAGACGGATTGTCAATTTTATACGATCAAGACGAAGGCCGAGCGCAGTTTGCGCGGCCACTCCAGACGCAAGCACGGCGCTGCTGCGGTGCTATCGCGCCACCAGGACGGCTTCCAGGTTGGTCGCGAAGTAGCGGAGAGGCGTGTACGCGCAGAACCATCGGTCCACAGGTTCCAATACCCGATCGAAGGACAAGGGAACCGAATTCTTGGGAAACAGCTGGCCATGCGACACGCCGGCTACTGCAAATCCAAAACTCTCAGCCAACTGGACGAAGCTCCGCTTCTTATACAAGCGGTCGTGGTAGGTTTCTCCGCGAAGGCGTGCGACATGTTGTGTCCACGACAAGAAGTAGGGCAGGAAAACGATGTAAAAAATCCCTCGGTCTTTTAGAACACGACGAACCTCGCCGAGTGAGTCGCGGTCCGACTTGACGTGTTCCAGGACGCCGAAGCTGATCACGCAATCGAAACTCTTATCGGCGAAGGGTAGCTGGAAGGCATGGCTCAGCGGAATTACGTCGATGGCCTGCTGGCGAATGATGGGTACTTCCTGACCGAAGGTAGAATCGTCCGCCTCGTGATTATCGATATCGCAGGAAGTGACCGTGAAGCCGCGCTGCTTCAGCAGATACGTGATCTGACCTTTACCGCAGCCCCAATCCAGGACGCTGATGTCCCCGGGCGCTCGCTTGGTCGCCGCAGCCAGTATCGTGCCCAGACAGCTTACGTGCCGGGCATACACGGCCTGAGTGCTATTGGCCAGGAAGCGGTGCGATTCGCTGCTTGCGGCCACCGATTCGAGGTACGGGTCACGGGGAACTGGAGCTGATAAACCGCGCCTTGCAGTATTCACAACCTGCTTGAGATCGGGCATGTCACGGTTATCTGGGAATGGAGTGGGCATCTTTTGATTCGCTATGCCGATTCACCGATGGCGCTGCCGGTGCGGACAACCAACCGTTCGTACGCGGAAAGCAGCAGGGCGACCAGCAGAAAAACAACCAGCTTGGTGTCCAGAAGCGCATTCGTCCCGAACCAGAACAGAATGCAAAACCCGCACCACGGATACAATACGATGCCGACGAGATGCCCCAGCTTGATCGACCTCCAAACCCATCCACATATCAAGCCATAGAAGAAAAGCACAGCAGGCGCGAACCAGCCAAAGTCGGCGAAGATATACCCGAATGCGCCGGACCAGATTCTGGTCCCATCCAGGCCCGCCTGCCACGTGGCGGCGAATTGCGAGTCCCACATATCGGCATAGGACGGCCAGTGCATGTACTCGTTTATCGGGAGGATGGTATTCAGCGACGTATTGAAGCTGACGAAAGAGCTGAGGTAAAGGCCGCTGCCGGTGTAAGGGTAATGCAGCCGGCCATTGACCAGGGCGGCCAGCCGGTTATAGGACGATACCGTGTAGCCCAATAAGGCGCCGACAAACGCATCCATGTCCTCGCCTCCCCTGGCCAGCGACATCAGGGTAAACAGAGCGATGGCTCCCAGAGTGACGACGGCCGCGGCCTGTATGAGTTTGCGGGTGCTCCACCGGCCCGTACCAATGCGCTGGACAAGATAGAGCAAGGCGCAGCCGGACACGACAGGGATGAGCTCGCCACGGGCCAACTTAAGCGATCCCGAGACCATCACCAGCAAAATGCCAAATGCGATGCCGAGGCTGACCATCCAGCGCCAGAAGCGGGAGGGGATGTCAACCTGGCGATAGCGCCACATCGCCCACCAGCAGATTCCCAGCAGCCACATGCTGGAAAGTCCCAGCGGTTGGCGCACGTCGAGAGTGTCTTTGATCTGCGACCCCTGCTGGAGCAGGATCAAGCCCACGAGCG
>PLBD01000090.1 GCA_003135315.1 Acidobacteriaceae bacterium
ACCGCTGCGTGAACATCGCGCTAGTCAATGAACTAAAGCTATTGTCATTGCGCATGGGCGTGGATATTTGGGAAGTCATCGAGGCAGCATCCACCAAGCCATTCGGCTTCCAACCCTTCTACCCCGGCCCAGGCCTGGGCGGACACTGCATCCCCGTCGATCCCTACTATCTGTCATGGAAGGCAAAGGCGTGGGATTTTCAGACTCGCTTCATTGAACTGGCGGGAGAGATCAACAGCGCCATGCCTTATCACGTGGTCTCGCAGGTCAGTAGAGCTCTGAATCAACACGGGAAGCCCTTGAAAGGCGCCAAGGTGCTGGTGCTCGGCGTCGCTTACAAGAAAGACATCGATGACCTGCGCGAGTCTCCGGCACTGACCATCATTGAGCTGCTGCGGAAGGAGGACGCTGAAGTCAGCTACAACGATCCCTATTTCCCGCTTATCGGCAAAGGGCGCAAATACGAACTTCAAATGAAATGCGTGCCCGTGGAGAACCTCGACAAATATGACTGTGTGCTGATCGTTACGGATCATTCGGATTATGACTACCTCTCGATCGTGCAGCACGCATCCTTGGTGGTGGATACGCGCAACGCGACTAGAGGCATTCACGGCGAGAACATTGTGCGCTGCTAAGTCGTCGGTTCCGGGGAAGCGATCAGTTTCAGGAACGAAGGTGTTGCAGCATACCGGTTGAGAGTCGAGTTTGAGTTTTATGCCCGACGGGGAACATTGTATTTTGGCGCAGCATGACCCCCGTGAAGCTGCATCTCACGCGCGCGCGAGCACGCCTCCAGAGCGAAATGGAGTGTCTACCACAAGACATGAGGATCAAGCTGTCGAATGTCGCAAGCGATCTACTGGGTGCCAGCGGGTTGCGCAATCTGCAATCGCAAAAAGGATTGGGCTGATTGGTTGGGTCGCCGCGTCGCTGCTGCTCTGCTCCGCCCAGTCTTTTCAGCCGGCGCCGAAACTGTATCGTGCCAGGCCGGAGGACGTGCCGCTGTGGGCAGAGCAAGGGGATTTTCGTTTCATCCGGCTGGACGGCGGGCAAATCGAGACCTGGAAGGCCGAGCGGACCTGGTGGGGCAACAAGTTCAGCACCGACGAGAAGGAAGTGCTGACCCACATTTATGACCGCGAGTTCGATTTTATGCTCAGCTTGCTCAAGCAGGCGGAGTTCAACTGGATTTGGGTCACGTGGAGCAACGGTTGGTCGCTTAAGGACGAGGCGGAGAACCAGGAGAACCTGAAAAAGGTGATCGCCCGCTGCCATGAGAATGGCATCCGCGTCTCGGCTTACCTGTCGGCTTCCAACATGTTCCCCAAGAGCGCCTATCGCGACGACCCGGAAACGAGGCAATACGGGTTGTGGATGCACGGCGTCCCTATGTTCTACGCTGGCCCAACCATGACGNNATGCATCGCATCCCTATGTTCTATGCCGGCCCGACCAAAACCGATCTGCAGATTTCGTGGGACCGCCGTCTGGCCGACGCGCGTAAGCCCGGCTGGCGGGCCTATCTCTTGAAGAAGGCGGAACTGGCAGTGGACGCGGGAGTGGACGCGATCATCTGGGACAACATGATCGGTTACAACGATGGCCTGGCCCAGTTGCTCGATGACACCCAGCGGATGGCGGAGCGGAAGGCGCTGGAGACCGGTCGGACCAAGGTCATGGTTTACGCCAATATCCATATCTCGCCGGGGCGCTTTGGGATGAACGACCTCAACGAGGCGATCTGGGAGGAGGATGGTAAGGGCACTCCGGGCGTGTGGCACGGTAAGTGGGAGGTGGACAACGCGCGCAAGATCAAATTCCTGAGCGGCGAGAAACAGCTTTGGCAACCCCTGTTGTATGAGAACGACCTTTACCACTGCGGCCCCCGTGAACGCTGCATACCCAGCCCGTCCGAGCAGAAGCTTTCCATCGCCGAGGCCTATGCGTTCGGCGCGGCTGCGTCGCGCAACATCGAGGGCCGGTTCCTCTGCGCCCTGATCAGCCACAAGCCGGAGGCCCAGGCAGCCTGGACGGCCATCGCTCAATACAACCATTTCCTGGTCGAGCATCCTGAGCTGTATCACCAGGCGGCTCCGGCGGCGCGGATCGCCCTAATCTCTGCGGAGCCACGGAACCCGTTGGCCGACGTATTTCTCAAGCAGAGCGTCTTCTTCGAAACCAAAGTGCTCGCGCATATGGACAAGGGAATGCCCCTGGACCAGTTCAAGGTGCTCGTGGTGCCGGCTGACCTGCCCAAGCTCAGCGCCGAGCAAAGGGTCCGGTTGGATACGTTCGCCGCCGGCGGAGGCGTCATCATCAGGGCCAGAAAGGCGGAGCCGGGAATTGCGGGGCGTGCCGAAGACGCGTGCGGAGGGCCCCGCCTCAGCCTGGAACCGCGCGGTTACGTGCTGGGCCAGTTGACTCGGAAACCCGACGGCCGGACTTTAATTCTCCACTTGCTCAACTATGATCACCGAGCCCCGGCCGAGAACGTGAAAGTCCGGCTCGAACTTAAGGGTCTGGTCCAGGACCTGAGCAGCTGGGAAGTGAAGGTCCTTTCGCCGGATGTGGCCCAGCCTCAGTTGTCTGACCTCTCTCTGCACGGGAGCGTATGCGAGTTCATCCTGGGCCGAATCGAGCACTATACCGTGGTGACTCTTTCGGCCAGGCCAGAGCCCTAGTCATGTTGAACGGCCTGGGCTTCACGTGTGCTTGCCTGGCCACAATCAGCGGGCATTCTTCGTCGGTCTTTCCCTAAGCCCTTGGTCCTTCTGACAATTCCACGTTCTGCCCGCTTGCCGTCGTGACCCACCGCGGGCACAGCCGCAATGTGGGCAGGGATGTCGGACTGCGAGAACGTCTATATCACCGAAACCCTGCGAGTTGCGGCCCTCGGTCTTTGGCAACCCAACTGCACTAACAAGGTTGAAGTACCTAGCTGGATTGAACTACCTACAGGGACGAAACGCCATCCTGAAGGGTACTTCGGTCGCGAAGCTCAATTAACTGCAAAGGAAGTAGCAGGAAGGTGCAGCATGCCAAACATCAAGACCGCGGCGACAGTTTCCATCGTTGTTCCCTTTCATAACGAGGAAAGTAACGTCACTGAACTGTACTCTCGATTGTATGCCGTGATGGAAGGCATTGGGTGTGAATATCAGTTTGTATTTGTTGATGATGGAAGCACGGACCTCACGTACAAGTTGCTGAAGGAACTCGCGCTGATCGATCCCGACGTGACGATCGTCAAGTTGCGTCGCAACTTCGGACAGACCGCAGCGCTGGCCGCTGGGTTTGCGCGCTGCACCTGCGAATACGTCATCGCCATGGATGGTGACCTTCAACATGATCCGGCCGACATTCCCAGGTTCTTGGAGAAACTTGAAGAGGGCTACGACGTTGTCAGCGGTTGGCGCAACCACCGCATCGACAATTTGGTACTACGGAGGATTCCTTCTCGCTGCGCCAACTGGCTAATGGCAAAACTCAGCGGCGTGAATATTCACGACTTTGGCACGACATTCAAGGCGTACCGGCGCGATCTTCTTTGTCAATTACCGCTCTATGGGGAGATGCATCGATTCATCCCGGCTCTGGCTTCTGGGTACGGGGCATCGATCTGCGAAATCCCCATCCACAACCAGAACCGGAAGAACGGTGAATCGCATTACGGCATATCTCGCACGTTCCGGGTCTTGTTCGATCTCATCACCATTCGATTTCTCCTGCGTTACATGTCACGCCCGCTTCACTTTTTTGGCCGACTCGGGCTCATAAATATGGCTGCAGGGTCGGCCATAGCGTTCTGGCTTTTCGCATGGAAGGTCATTTATGG
>PLBD01000222.1 GCA_003135315.1 Acidobacteriaceae bacterium
GCTGGCTGCCGGGACCTATGGTCTGCATATGATCCCCACCGAAGACCAGTGGACGGTGATTTTCTCCAAGATGCATACCGCCTGGGGCAGCTTCAGCTACGACCAGGCGGAGGACGCGCTGCGCGTGACTGTTAAGCCACAAGCGGCCGAGTTCCACAACGCCCTGGCGTATGACTTCGACCAGATCCAGCCGAATTCCGCCGTAGTGGTGATGAGTTGGGACAAGCTGGCTGTGCCGTTCAAGGTTTCCGTCAACGTGAGCGAAGTGGTTGAGGCGAGCTTGCACAACCAAATGCGCGGGCTGACGCAATACACGTGGGACGGATGGGATGATGCCGCAACGTATCTGGTCGATAACAAGATGGATCTGAACGAAGCTCTGAAGTATGAAGACAATTCCATTGGGAATGAGGAGCGGTTCGAGAACCTGATGACCAAGGCGCGCATTCTGGATGCGCTGGGCAGGAGCAGCGAGGCCACGACCGCACGCGACAAGGCATTGGCGATGGGCAATGCACAGCAACTCTATGGATATGGGCGGCAGCTGCAGCGCGACGGCAAGCAGAAGGAAGCCTTTGCGGTCTTCAAGTCGGCGGCGGCGAAGTATCCCGATAATTGGCTATCGCATGCCGGGCTGGCGCGCATCGCCTGCGGCGCGGGGAATTATCAAGATGCGACCAAGCAGATGCAGTTGGCACTGGCCGGCGCTCCCGAGCCGGCTAAATCGGGAGTGGAAGGCCTGATCAAGAAGCTGCAGGCGCAGCAGGACATCAACAAATAGACAGGAGACGATAAACGCAGTCGCCTATCGTGCCCCGTTCCAGCCTGGTTCCTGGCTGGGGTGGGGCATTTTGTTTGTCATGCGCAAACGGCAGCCGCCAATAGTCGGTCTGGCGGTATCATAACCATTGTTCTGCAAGTCAGTGGAAGGCTATGAATCCAAGAAAATGGTTTTGCTTGATTGCAATGCTGGCCACAGCATTTTGTGGACTATCTGCGTTGGCCCAGGCTCCCACCCCGCAAAGCATGGCCGGCGACTGGATGGGGACGCTGGGGTCGGGAACAACATCTCTGCCGCTGGTGCTTCATCTGCAGTCCGCCGCCGATGGAAAGCTCAACGCCGCTCTGGACAGTCCGTCGCAAGGCGGCTACGGAATCCCAGGGAGCAATGTGCAGATCAGCGGATCGAACTTCAGCTTTGAGGTACCCTCCGTCCACGGCTCCTACAGCGGAACCCTGAGCGCCGACGGCAAAACAATTTCGGGGACATGGACACAGGGCAAGCCGCTGAAGCTGGTGCTGCAGCAGACCGCGACCGCCGCGGCTTTGGCCCAGGTGAAGCCATCGCCTATCGACGGCGATTGGACAGGTGTGCTGCGCGCCGGCGACGTTTCGCTCAGGCTGGTGTTCCACTTCCACTCCATCCCGGGCGACAAGATCGACGGTACGCTTGATTCGCTCGATCAGGGGGCAATGGGACTGCAATGCAGCGTGGTCAAGCTCAAAGGAGAGAAGGTGTCGCTTGGCGTTCCCAGCGTCGCTGGAATCTATAACGGAACGCTGAGTGCGGACGGCAATGAGATCTCCGGGACGTGGGTCCAGGGCACGGTACTCCCGCTGGTTTTGACGCGCCAGGCCAAGCCAGCGGCCTCCACAATTCCGCAGCCGGCGCCAGCGGGACCGCCAATCGCTCTGAAGGACCTCAAGCCGGCGCTGGATAAAGAGTTCGCGGCGGTCATTGCCGCGTGGCCTGAGGCGGGTGTAGTGGTGGGCGTGCTCGATCACGGCGAGCGTAAGGTGTTCGCCTACGGAACTGCGCGAGCGGATTCGATTTTCGAGATCGGATCGGTGACCAAGACCTTTACCGGCCTGGCATTGGCGCAGATGGTGCAGCAGCACACGGTCGCTCTCGACCAGCCCGTGCGCGAGTTGCTGCCTGCCGGAACGGTGTCCAAGCCGGCGTCCGGGCCGGAGATCACGCTGCTCGATCTGGCCACGCAACGTTCCGCGCTGGCGCGGCTGCCGGATAACATGCACCCGAAAAGCCAGGCCGATCCTTATGCGGATTACACGTCCAAAGATTTGTATGACTTTCTGGCGAAGCGAGGAGTGGGACGGCCCGAGACGACGGAATTTCTCTACAGCAACCTGGGATTTGGATTGTTGGGTCAGGCGCTGGCAGAGAAAGCAGGCGAATCCTATGCGGCGCTTATTCAGCAGCAAATCACCGGGCCACTGGGCATGAAGGACACGACGATTGCATTGTCCCCCGCGCAGCAGGCGCGGCTCATCCAGGGCTACAGCGGCGCTCATGACAAAGCGCACGTGTGGACTTTCGACGCCATGGCCGGCGCCGGAGCTCTGCATTCGACCGCCGATGACCTGCTGACGTATCTCGAGGCATACCTGCATCCGGAGAAGCTGGCGTCAGCGGGAGCAGCGTCGACGTTAGCCGCAGCGCTGCGACTGGCACAGCAGCCGCAAGCCGACGGGCCGGGAGGCATCAGGATCGCCCTGGGCTGGCTCGTCCGGCCAGAGACCGATATCTACTGGCACGACGGCGGGACTGCGGGATACTCGGCGCTGGTGAAGTTTGAGCCGAAACGCGATCGCGCGATCGTCGTGCTTTACAACTGCCTGGATATCACGCCGGGCAAGCCGCTACCCGCAGACGCAGTAGCGGCCAACGTGACAGCGCTGTTGGATGGCAAGCCGGTGCCGGGGATTGGGAAGTAGGGAGTCGTGGGTCGTGGATCGAGGACCACATTAGCGCTCAAGAGAAGGACGCGAACCCGGTTTTGGCGTAACTTGCGCAATCGCCTGATCAAGACAATCCGGGCGTTTGTCCAATGACCAGCCTGAGCAGCAGGTGGAGAGGTTAGTTCTTTCGCGGTCTCGCCGTCACGGTTTGCGCCTGGATCAGCCCCGCTTGGTGTTTTTGTTTCACGAGAGGACAATGGATAATCCGCTGCAAGATTACCGAGCCCAGAAGGCAGATTGTCGGAGTCCCCATTGCCTTGTCCCGTCTCGTCCAAGATGAGTTGACGAAACTGGCAAATCAACCTGTTGACTAAGAATGCGACGGCAGGTTCTCGGGATCCCATTTGCACCGAATGCGCCGTAACTGTCGATAAATCGCCATTAGGAAAGCAATGCCTGAGGACGGTTTTCCCAAGATGGGAATTGTGCCCTAGATCTTTCCTTTCTTCGTTGCTTCTGGTTTCATAGAACCTTATACTGATTGGTCAGGGTAGGATCCGCCTTCACCCCGGCGCTCCTGCCCGATGTATGTTTTGGGGGTAGAGAAGCGTTGTCAGTAGCCAGTAGTCCGTTGTCGGAACCGAGCTGTCAGCTATCAACTGTCAGCCATCAGGTGGAAAATCGGAGTTCCCGCCCGCTCGCCCTCGCATTTTCCCTCCGTAAGTCCTTGCCGCTCAAGTTTTTCCGTGTAAGTCCAACGGGCTCAAATTTTTACGGGGAGTTTTGTGTGGAATCAGCGAGTTACGGGCAGAAAAGGGGAGGGGTCGGAAATCAGCGGCTAGTGGCCAGTGGTCAGTGGCCAGTAATCAATTGCCAGTTGTCCGTTGCCAGTCGTCAGAAAGGATCGATGCTAATTGCGCATTTGCTAAGTGCTAAATGCTAATTGCTAATTGCTCAACTAAGGACAGAACCATGAACCAACCTAAATCGAAAGACCAACACAAAACGGAGCAGACGAAGAAACCGGAGGACAGCAAAATCATCCCGGCGAAAGAGCACCCTATTCACGTAAAGGGCAAGCTGGCTGGCGCGCCGACGAAGGACGCGAAGATTGCGCGGCAGTGCGAACACCTCATGATCAACGGAGAATTCTGCCGCGGCGTGGCGCTGCGCGGCCGCAAGTATTGCTTCTTTCACCTGATTCACATTGGACGGCGGCTGCGCGCCGAGCGC
>PLBD01000184.1 GCA_003135315.1 Acidobacteriaceae bacterium
TCCATCCGCGAGTTTCTGGAAAAGATCTACAACCAGAAACGGCTGCACTCGGCTCTCGGCTACATGCCGCCGGCGCGCTTCGAAAAGGAGGCCGCTGCGCGGCAAATCTCTTGATGAGTTTTCCGAGGCATCAGGAAATCTTTCCATCCGATGGAGGCGCCAGCCCTGCGGCCAACGCCCCCGCTCATCGTCTGGATGAGTTTCCGGCTGGCTATTCCTCGGCGGGTTGCTCTCCAGCATTGCCCGCCTCCGCTTCACCAGCCGTGTACGAGTATGCTGTAATGTCGTCTTGCCGGTCGAGAAGTTTTCATCGAACGGTCAACTGTGTCTTAACTGTCCATTTGGGCCTTCGGCCCGCGAAACCTTATGAAAATGTCTCAGAATTTCGCACAATGGACCTAGAAGCGGCGAGATTGAACAAACAGTGGAGAAGTCGAGGCTGTTTAACTGTCTGATCCGGAGCGTGCGAATTGAGCGAATAAGTGGGCGTTGTCTCTCCCGACGGGGAGGGCGATAGCCCGTGACCCTGGTTAAGCAACTTATGGCGCGCTCTCCGCTTCTGTCAGGAGGATTTGTGCGTTACAAAGTTGCCGGAATTGATGTTCATAAGAGAATGCTGGCTGTGGTGGTGGCCGATGTTGCGATGGGTGGTGAGTACGAGTTTGAGCGGCGCCAGTTCGGCAGTAGCCCTGAGCAGCTACGGCTCCTAGCCGAATGGCTGATTGAGGAGAAGGTCCAGGAAGCCGTCATGGAATCGACAGCGCAGTATTGGAAGCCAGTATGGCAAACGCTTGAGCGGCACTGGAAAATGGAATGCCGAAAGTGGGATGATGCGGGCACGAAGTCTGGGTCACTACATCTGGCGCAGGCGCAATCGAATCGGGGGCCGGGAGGGCGCAAGAAAGATTTCGTTGACGCCGAGCGCTTGGTCAAGAGATTGGTGGCACAGGAGCTGATCCTGAGTTTTGTGCCCGATACCGATCAGCGTCTCTGGCGGACGGTGTCGCGGCGGAAATACCAGCTTACGTGCGCCAGAGTACGGTTGCAGAATCAACTGGAAGCGTTGTTGGAAGAAGCTCATCTGAAATTGTCGAGTCTGGTATCGGATCTGCTGGGCGCCAGCGCACGACGCATGCTGAAAGCGCTCGCAGACGGGGAAACAGATCCAGCGAAGGTGGCAGCGTTAGCCGATCGGCGCTTACATGCCACGCAACAACAGTTGTGTGACGCACTGGCCGCCTCCAAGGAACTCAACAAGGTCTATCGCCGACTGATGAAGATGGCACTCGAAGAATTGCAGTTGATGGAAGAACAGATTGATCAATTGGACCATGAGATCGCGGATCTGTTAAGCGAACATCAAGATGCGGTAAGGCGACTGGCGGAGGTACCCGGCCTGGGAGTGGATTCAGCGCATCAGATCATCGCCGAAGTGGGCGCCACTGCGGCGACATTTCGTTCCGAGAAGTGCCTCGCATCCTGGATTGGGGTATGTCCAGGTGCGGAAGAGAGCGCGGGGGTCTCAGCGAGCAACCGATCTCCGAAGGGTAACCGGTTCATGCGCCGTCTTCTCAATCAAGCCGCCAATGCCGCAGTTAAGGTCAAGGGAAGCATCTTTGAGGTTGTGTTTCGGCGGCTGCTGCCGCGCCTGGGCTATCAGCAGGCCATCTGGGCGATTGCCCATCGCCTGAGCCGACTGATCTGGAAGATTCTCCATCAGAGAGTTCGTTACGACGAGCGGGGTCCGGCGGTGAGCCAAAAGTCGAAAACGTCGCGGACCGCAAAAATGATCCGCGAGCTAAGAGACCTCGGCTACCGAGTGGAACCATCAAGTAATCCAGCGTGACGGACAAGTTTTTCGACCCTGTTTGTGTCAGCCGAGGGGGCAAGCGCATCATCGAACTGGCCACCGCGATTGAAGACTACGTCGAGCACCACAACCAACGCCCGAAACCCTTCATCTGGACCGCGTCCGCCAGAGATATTCTCGAAAAAGTGAAGCGCGCCCGCAAGACCCTGCTTAATGTGCAATCTGTGTGACGCACTCCACTAGCTTCTCCGCAGTCGCGGCGGTTTCCGCGCCGTCCTTTGCCGCAATGCTTTTACGGAGACTGCCATTGGCCGCGCCGGCTGTCTTCATTGCCGCGTTCAGTTCCGCGTGGCCTTGCGCGAACGCCACGCCGAGCAGCAAGGTTGCGCATCCTGCAATCACAAGTATCGTTCTGCTCATAAACTCTCCTGGTTTAGCTATGGGTTCCAGAGCCGGGAGCACCGGGTCGTCGTGAGAACCATTTGACCTTATTCCGGGTTGCCGTGTGCTGTGGCAAATTGTCGCACCCCGTTTGGGAACGGCCTTCTTAACTCTTTCTCGCCAGCATATGAACCAGCGGGACCTTTTCGCCGCGGTTGCCCCAGTCCGGGAAGTCGCGGAACTCCTCGTATTGAACGATGCGCAGGAGCGGAGCGAAAACTTCCAACAAAGCGTTGACCCGATAGCCAAGCTGGTCGCCGGTGATGCCTTTGCGATTGAGATCGGCGTGATAATTCTCAACCACCAGGTGTCCGCCGGGCCGGAGGGCAGCGGCGATGCGCTTGGCATGGCTGGTAATGAGGCCGCCCATGTAAATGCCGAGGATCAGGTCCCAGCGGCCGGCGCCAAGGTCGTAGGTAGTGAAATCGGCCACCATCCCAGCGAACTTGAGATTGCTCTTTGCCGCCTGTTTGCGGGCGATTTCTATGCCGGCATCGGAGATGTCGATGCCGGTGACATCCCAACCCTGGCGCGCGAGATACAACGAGTTGCGGCCTTGCCCCGCGCCTATGTCCAAGGCCTTGCCCGGCGTCAAGCTCCGGATGGAATCGGCCAGGAAGCGGTTGGGATACGGCGTCACCATGTCGCACGGCGTCGAATAAACGCCATTCCAGAGTTTGGATTGCTTCTCTTTATCGGAGCTGTCTTGCGCTAACGCAGGGATCGCCGCGAGTGAGCCAAGCATCGCGCGGCGGGAAATAGTTTGAGTCATGACAGATCCGTTACGCACCCGAGGCGGCCTGTTTGGCGACGGCTCTGGCCGACGCGGTCAGAGGCGCGTACATTTGCTTCATCTGCTCCAGGATGGCGCGGGGAGCGGTTTCCGGCGATCCGGTATGAAACGGCGGCTGCGGGTCGTATT
>PLBD01000377.1 GCA_003135315.1 Acidobacteriaceae bacterium
CCTGCAAAAGCGTGGCGCGGTAGGTACGCGAATCGATGTCAACCAGCGGATCGCCCTTATGGACCAGCTGACCCTCTGTGTAATGCACGGCGACGACCAGGCCGTTCACCTGGCTGGTAATCGAATCCGTATAGACGGGAGTGACGGTACCGATGGCGTCAAGATAAACGCCGATGTCACCTTTCTTCGCCGTCGTGCTTGTAATCGTGATTTTCGGCGGCGCGGGCGCTGGTTTTTTCGCAACATCGTGATGGCGCAAAACCAGCACGGCTGCCAGCGCAACGGCCAGCAGCAACAGAATCCATAGGATCCACACTACTGTTTTGTGTCGGCGAGATGGCGAACCGTGCGCCGGGAGTTGATGGCCACGCTCGATGAAACGGGGCTCACTGGTGTCAACGGTCAAAAGAGATAATCCTGTCTTGGCTTAGAGTCGCTCAAAGTCCCGTGACCAGAAGAAAAGTCGAATTTGCCATCGCGACATCCCCTGCAGCCAATATTGCCATTGCCTCAGCGCGTTCCCGAACCGTTCCCCACCGTATTGCGAGAGGAAATCCGCGAATATATGGATGACTCGAGAGCGCACTTCGTTGCCAACCCCACGGCTTATCTCTAGGTAGGCGACAGACCTGTTCGGAACCCGTTCCGGCAGCCTCGACAGCGCGCGGAGAGGATGCGCCGCCCCAACGGTGGACATAGCGAACACAAGGCAATGCTGCAGGATATCGCCCCAGCGTGCTGATGAAAGGCCCGTCACCGTGCGATGGTACCGCTGGCACCCATGCACCAGCTGTTCACAATTGCTCACTTTTCGACGAATGATTCGGGAGGACTTTGTGACCGGTATGACGGAAGCAGTGCTTGTGAGTCTCGAGCGGAACGAAGCTCGCAAAGCAGAATGAGCGAGCTTCAGCTCGTCCGCGTCAGTACCTCACACACTCAGGACTGGAGTCGGCACCGAGCAAATGGTCGCGTAGCCGTGGATCCTCAGGTTACCGCCGTAGGGGTAACACACGGTGACCAGCAGATCAGCCTGTGTCTGCCTCGCAACTTCGTTCAGCACCCTGGCCGCGTTGCCGCTGCCGATGAATACGTCCGCCTTGATGTCCAGTTCTTGTTGAAGAGCTGCGAGATACCGGGAAGCGTCGCTGACCAGCGCTTCTTTCCACTTTGTACTGACATAGGTGCCGCCCGGTCCCCAAAGCTCCACCCCGGGCGTGACGTGGGCGAGCGTCAGACGGGCGCCGAACTCGGCGGCCATTTGCGCGGCCCACCACGCAACACTGTCGCTACGGGGACCCAAATCCACCGCGCACAGTACGTTGCGGATCGCAAACTCCTGCGCAGGCAATCCTTCAACGTGCGCACTGGTCCAAACCGGGCACTCGCACTCGCCCAGGACTTTCGCTGTTACAGAGCCCAGCAGAAACCGGTTGAACGTGAAGCCATGAGACGGCATCATGATCAAGTCCGCTTTTTCCTCTTGAGCTGCCTGTACAATTGCGTGGGCCGGGTCGCCTTTGACCAACGTGGACCGGATGGCAAGGCCCTTAAGCTCTAGCCCGAGAGACTGGTCCTGATCTTCCTGGGCCCGTTTAGTGACTTCCGCCAGCACATCCCAGGCGGCGAACTCGGGGCCCTCCTCCGGCACCCCGGCGGCATGGCTCTGCGCTGTCACGACGTGAAGCATCACGATCTCAGAATGGAAATGATGGGCGAACGTCGCAGCCTGATGAACCACGTCCAGGGAGGTATTCGGGAAATCAACCGGAAGCAGAATCTTGTTGACATTCAACATGGCGCACCCGTCGCTTTATCGGCAGATGTTGTGAGCTTGTTGCAGCCAAAAGCCAGAAGCCGGGATGTCTGTTCCTGGACGGGTAACAAGACCCCAATCCTCGGTCGGGAAGCGGCTTGCACCGGTGATCGACCGGCCTGTTACTTCGCCAGTACCGGCGTTGCCCAGGCGAACTGGAAGATCGACAACGGGTCCTCCGGGTGCTTGACGTCCAGGTCGAGGTGAGTCTCAGTGACGATCCAGTAATACGTCTTCACGGTCGAGATGATCCGATCGATTGCCGAGTCCAACTCGCGCTGTGTGGCGGCGAGCGCTGAGAGGGTCCGCTCGTGATGCCCGACACGGGGTGCGCTGGCGCCCTGCAGGCCCGCAGCAGCCGCTGTCAGCGCCGCGCGATCGTCCGCCAGTTCGCGCTCGGTGATCTGGCCGTGCAGCAACTGGGGATATTCCGCCAGTTGTGCCAGCACGCGCGGCAGTGACAAACCACCTTCTTCGCCCCTTAGCAAACGAAGCAGGCGGGCGGCTAGCGCATCGGCGTAGCAGCCGCGCAGCATGTCGAGGAACGCGCTGCGTGCCTCGCAAAGCTGCGGGTTGGGCTGGATGATCTCGCGCTCCAGCTTCCAGTAGATGTCCCGGTCGGTCGCCAGACTCAGCACTTGACTGCCGATCTGGCGAAGTTCAATCTTGGCTCGCTCGCGGAATTGCTTTTCGCTCAACATATATGGAGATTGTAGTGAAACATCGGAACTCGCCGCAGTGATATCGGTCACCGGCGAAGCAGGTTCTCACAGCGCTATCGCCGGGGCGGAGAGCAAGTGCAACCCAACGGAACCGCGCTCATCTGATCCCAAAAGGCCTTATGATTACTATTCATGTAGGATGATCGGCTGGCAGGAGGAGTCTTGGTCTGTAGCGCTTGTGGATTTGACAACCAGGCGGGCATGCGTTTCTGCGGCATGTGCGGAACGCCGCTCCCTCACCGGCCGCTTACGACGCCCGGAGCGCAAAGCACCCTGAACCTCACGCGGGTGCCGCTGGAGGGTGGTGTCAGTTCGCCAGGACGGAGCACGTCCACTGCTTCGTCGCGGAGTGCGGTTTCGCCAGGGACTGCGGAAGGTCCATCCTCAACAGACGCTATGGATGGGTCGCCCGCTTCGAACGGGAACGCGAAGCCGACGGAGTTAGTTCCCGACATTCCCCTGGACCAGTATCTGCAGAGCTTCCATTACCAGCCGCCCAACGAGTCCATCGAGATCACCATGCGCGGCGATGCCTCCGTCGCCGAACAGGCGGTTGCAGGCTTTGAAAAGAGGACGGTGGCGCGAGCGGTCCCGGTCGACGAGACCGCGCCGGTGGATGCCCTTGCATCGGCTGCTGCCATCGAAATCGAGACGCCGCCCGTCCTGGAAGAAGTTTCTCCCGACACGGTTGAAAGCCGCCTCGGATTGGAGCCGGAGGTAACGGACGAAGACAGCATCCAGCGTGCAAAGTTTCTTGACTTCGGCGAAGCGTCCGAAGAGACCGAACAGGCTACGTCAGGAACATCGACCATCACTGGACCGTCATTCCTGGGATTGAACGCCCCGCCGGAGACACGGGCTGGTTTCGGCCTCCCTAAGCCTCGGAAGGTGCGCAAGAGCCATTGGGGGGCGTGGTCGGCGGCAGCGATTGTCCTGGTATTCGCAGGACTGGGATGGTTGCAGTATCGTTCGCTGGTTGACCACACCAACAACGGTCCCGTCGAGATCGTCAAGGCAAAGGTCCGCGACTGGAGGCAGCGGCTTCCGTCGCTGGCTGGAAACGAACCAAGTTCAGTCGACACAAACTCCAGACCCGAGATGCAAGTGCAGCCGCAAAATCAGGGCAGCAATCCGCATCGAACGGCAAACGGTTTGGCAGGCGATGCGACGACCAGTGCCGCACCACTGGGCACCAGCGTTGGGACAACTCCCAATTCCAAGGCGCCGAAGCCGCCGCTCGTCTCCACAACTCTGCAGCCCATAACAGCAGCAGGCGGCGCGGCCGCGAAACCCACGGCGACCGTCAGCCTCAGCAGCCAGGAAGCGATTCCCAAGCAGAGCGCTGCCGGCGCGGAGGAAATGGCGAAGGCGAAGAATGCCAGCGATGCGGCGGCAACCGCTGCCTGGCTGTGGAAGGCCACCGCGAAGGGCAATCCCGATGCGCCGGTGGAGTTGGCGGACATGTACATCAGCGGCCAGGGCGTGCCTCGCAGTTGCGAGCAGGCTGAGGTGCTGCTGAAGACTGCGGCGGAGAAGGAAAACGCGCACGCCCGCAACCGGCTGGCTTCGATGTATGCGACGGGAACCTGCGTTCAACGCGATCGCGTGCAGGCCTACCGCTGGCTGAGCTCAGCGCTGAGCGCCAATCCCAACAGCGATTGGGCAAAGCAGAACCGCGACCTGATCTGGCAGCAGATGACCCCCGAAGAGCGCGCCCAGGCGGAAAAGTACCGGTAGTTTGAGTGACGGTGCTTTTCCGTAAAATCGCGGAGCTTGGGTGGAGCACCGCTTCAGCGGTGCATTAGCGGCGCCGTTTGATGTTCCGGCTTTAGTCGCTGAGGTAACCGACCCATTAGCGGGAAAGCCCAGCGCTGCGCAGCAGCCCACCTTCACGCGCTACAATTGTCTCGGCATTCTTAGGCTGCAGAAATCATGCCGAAGGGACGAGATCATGACTAACAATCCTTTGGAACGTTCGCTGGCGGAAGCCGACCCGCAGATCGCGGAGGCTGTCGAAAATGAAGAGCGCCGTCAGCACGAAGGTCTGGAGCTGATCGCCTCGGAAAACTTTGTGAGCGAGGCCGTGCTGGAAGCGGCCGGCTCGGTCTTCACCAATAAGTATGCCGAAGGCTATCCCGGCAAGCGCTATTACGGCGGATGCGAGTATGCCGACGTAGTGGAGAACCTGGCGCGCGACCGTGCCAAACAGCTCTTTGGCGCCGAGCATGCCAACGTGCAGCCGCATTCCGGTTCCACGGCGAACATGGCCGCCTACGCTGCGGTCATTCAACCCGGCGACACGATCCTTGGCTTGAACCTCGCCCACGGCGGGCATCTCACCCACGGACATCCGCTGAACTTCTCCGGCAAGACGTACAAGATCGTTCCCTACGGCGTAACGCGCGAAACTGAGACCATCGACTACGACGAGCTGGAGCAGATTGCCGAGCGCGAGCGCCCCAAGCTGATCATCGGCGGCGGCAGCGCTTATCCGCGCATCATCGACTTCGCGCGCATGAGGCAGATTGCCGACAAAGTGGGCGCGATCTACCTTGTCGATATGGCGCACTTTGCCGGACTGGTCGCAGGCGGAGCGCATCCTTCGCCCGTGCCGCATGCGCAGATCGTNNAGACGCTGCGCGGCCCGCGCGCGGGATTGATTCTCTCAAGAACCGAATACGCTGCGCCCATCGACAAAGTTGTCTTCCCGGGAATGCAGGGCGGGCCGCTGGTGCACATCATCGCGGCCAAAGCAGTCTGTTTCCAGGAAGCGATGCAGCCCAGCTTCAAAGACTATGCTCGTCAGATCGTTGCCAACGCCGCCGTGCTGGCGCAGACGCTGGCCGACGAGGGCTTCCACATCGTCTCCGGCGGCACCGATACGCACCTGATGCTGGTCAACGTTTTCGCCAAGGGCATGCTGGGCAGCGAAGCCGAGAACGCGCTGCATGAGGCCGGCATCACCGTAAACAAGAACGCGATTCCGTTCGACACCAATCCTCCGATGAAGCCGAGCGGCATTCGCATTGGAACTCCGGCGCTCACTACGCGCGGCATGAAGGAAAACGAGATGCGGCGGGTGGGCAAGTGGATCTCCGAGGCGCTGCACAACCGCACCGACAAGACGGTACTGACGCGCATTCGCCGCGAGGTGCTGGGGCTGGCCGAGGCGTTTCCGCTATACGCTTCGCGCCGGGCGAAGCATGCCGAGGCGGTGAAGGCGTAGGCGCAATACAGATCAGCTGAGGGGCCACGGGGAAAACACTGTGGCCTTTTCCTTTGACCCTCGCGGTTTACACTGATCTGTGCGCGTCGCCATCGATATTCGCCGCATCACCGAGTTCGGCGTTGGGACCTACACCCGCAATGCCATTCGCACCCTGGCGCGCCTCGATCACGACAACGAATATTTCCTCATCGGCATTCCCGGCCGATTGGGCGATATCGAACCGCTGCCCCCCAACTTCATCACCGTGCCCGGCCAGCCCAACGAGTTCTCCGTCGCCAGCTATCTGGAACTGCATCGCATCCTGAAGGACAATCGCTGCGATCTGCTGCACGTCCCGCACCTGTTCTGGAAGCCACAGGGCATTCCATGTCCCTACGTGGTCACGGTGCACGACCTGCTCGACCACATGTACCGCGTCAACAGCCAATCCGGCGTGAAGCGCAATATGCACTTCCAGTTCACCAAGCGGGTGCTGCAGCGCGCCGCCCGCATCTTTGCCGTCTCAAATTTTTCCAAGGCAGACACCGTGCGCCTGTTCCACGTTCCGCCGGAGAAGATCGAGGTTATCTACAACGCCATCGACGACAGCTTCCGCCTGGGCCATGCCAGCGAGGCTGAACGCCGCTTCATCGCCGAGCGCTATCAGGTGAACACGCCGTTTCTGCTCTACGCCGGCCGCATCAGCCCGCACAAGAATGTGGTGCGCATTATCGAGGCGTTCGCAGCGCTCAAGGGCGAGCTGAGCAAGGAAGGCAAGTTCGACGACCTGAAGCTCATCATCATCGGCGACGAGGTCTCCAAGCACCCTGATCTTCGTCGCGCCAGCGTGAAGGCCGGAGTGCAGAACGATGTCCGCTTCCTCGGCTTTGTGCCCATCGACGTTTTGCGCATCTTCTACGATCAGGCGAAGATCTTCGTCTTTCCCTCGCTTTATGAAGGCTTCGGCCTGCCGCCGCTGGAGGCCATGGCGCACGCCACTCCGGTGGTGACCAGCAACACCTCGTCCGTCCCCGAGGTCGTGGGCAACGCCGCTGTCATGGTAAATCCCGAGAACGTCTTCGAGATCATGCGCGCCCTGCATCGCGTGCTGCTGGATCAGCCGCTGCGCGACAAGCTGAAGGCCCGCGGCCTGGAGCAGGCGGGAAAATTCTCGTGGGATGCCAGCGTGCGCCGCATGTTGCAGATCTATCGCGAAGTGGCCAAACCGAGCTGAGCAGGCCGCTCAAACAGGCGTAGCTAGCTAAAGGCTAGTTGCTAGTCGCTAATTGCTAGTTGCTGATTTTCTTAGCTGCCGGGCCTGTAAGCCGAATTTTGTGTGCCGCTCTTTCTTCCCGCAAGGACAGCGGGTGCCCCACACATTCGCGTGGTTCGAATGTGTGGGATACGTCCCGTGAGAACAAAGAGCGGCACGACGGTCATTCCTCTGGGCCGCGCATTACTACGCGGCTCTAGCGACCTACCCGGAAGTTGTGACGCACCGAGCCGGCACGTGCGCTCATCGCGTCGCCCAATCCTTGCGAATCGGATGACCGGCGAACGCTCCTCCCCTATTTGGTCTTGCTCCGTGTGGGGTTT
>PLBD01000197.1 GCA_003135315.1 Acidobacteriaceae bacterium
CGGTTATGCCGATGGCGAGAAGCCGCCGATGGAAGGGACGGGAAAGAACCGTCATCCGATGAATCTGGCGGCGCAGCGAGCGGTGAACGCGAAGGCGTACCTGGTGCAGCAGCAGGGCATCGACCCGAGCCGGGTTGAAGTCCGTCAGGGCACTGGGCAGTCGAAGGTCGCGGACATCATCTGGGTACCGCAAGGTGTGGATGAGAACGCGTGCGCCGATCTGCAGAACACGACGCCAGTGGATGAGTCGGTGGTGAAGCCGAGTGAGAACGCCTACCCGAAACCGAAGGCGGCGGCTCCGATGCATCATCACAAGAAGGCTGCGGGGACGGCGCCAGCCGCCGCTCCGCAGCAGTAACCAGTTCCTTCGCTGGAACTATTTCGCCGGTGAGAGCCTCGTTGCTCTCACCGGCTTTTTCTTGTGGTCACAACAGGCTGAAGCATGCGTCGCAACGGCGGCGGGCCTGAAGTGCATTCCTTGCCGTGGTGGCCGTGCCCGGATTCGTCCGGCGGTTCCGATTCGGGTAGACTGGATAACGTTGCTGGTACTGCGGACGTTTCCTGGCTGCACGATTCTGCGGGCTGGTTTATGCTCAAGAAAACCAACAACTCTACCAGCATTTGCGACGGACTATGTATAAAACGATTTCTTCTTCACTAGCAAAGATTATTGTCTGTGGGTTCTTGCTTCTTTCCTTGACAGCGTTCGCGGCGGACTGGCGGCTGATCGGGCCAGAAGGCGGCGATGTGCGCAGTCTGGCGTATGATCCGGCGAACCCGAGCCACATACTGCTCGGCACCAGTGCAGGGCAAATGTTTCTTTCGCAGGACGGCGGTGCTTCCTGGGCCCTGTTCGCCCACCTGGGACAGGGGGACGATTATGTGCTGGACCACATCATCTTCGATCCCTCCCACCCGGCAACGATCTACGTCGCCGCCTGGAGCCTCTACCATGACGATGAAGGCGATGTGTTCCGCTCCGACGACGGCGGCCGCACCTGGCACCCGCTGCCGGGGGTGCACGGCAAGTCGATTCGTGCCCTGGCCATGGCCCCGAGCGACCCGAATCTCCTGGTGATCGGGGCGCTGGATGGGGTCTTCCGCACGCGCAATGGCGGCCAGAGTTGGGAGCGCATCTCACCGGAGAACCACGCCGAGATCAAGAACATCGAATCGCTGGCCATCGATCCGCAGAATCCCGACATCATCTATGCCGGGACCTGGCACCTGCCATGGAAGACCGATAATGGCGGCGCCAGCTGGCACAGCATCAGCAAGGGCATAGCTTTTGACTCGGACATGTTCAGCATCATCGTCGATCCGACGAATCCTTCCACGGTTTACGCCAGCGCCTGTTCGGGCATGTACAAGAGTCTCAATAAGGCCGAATACTTTCATCGCATCTCTCTCTCGTTGCCGCATTGGGCGACGCGCACCCGCGTCTTGAAGCAAGATCCGCGGCGTCCGTCGATCGTTTATGCCGGAACGACCGGGGGTTTGTGGAAGACGCTCGACGGCGGCGACAAGTGGAAGCTGGTCACCGATGACTCGGTGATCGTCAACGATATTCTGATGGATCCCCGGGAACCCGACCACGTGCTGGTGGCGACCGACCGTGGCGGGGTGCTGGCCAGCAACGACGGCTTCGCGCACTATGCGGCCTCCAATCGAGGATTTGCTCATCGCGTCGTCGGTGGGATGGCGGTCGATAACAAGGACCCCAACCGCATCTACGTCGGCGTGGTCAACGACAAGGACCTTGGCGGCTTCTTTATCTCCGACGACGGCGGCGCGAACTGGCGACAATCGAATCGCGGCCTCGACGAGCGTGACGTGCTCAGCCTGAACCAGTCTGATGAGGGAGTGATTTTTGCCGGCACCAATCACGGCGTTTTCTATCTAACGTCGCTGAACGGGGAATGGAAGCCGTCGGGGATGGTTCGCGGACCGCTGCCGGAACAGCACGAGACCGACAGTCCGGCCCCGTCTGCGAAAGCCACTAAGTCGGCTGCGGCCGCCCGCTCCAGACGCACCACGGTGTCCCCGAAGGCCGCCGCGCCGGAGCATGCGATCGCCCTGGACAATACGCCACGGGTTCGCGGCTTCGACATGACCGGCAGCACCTGGTATGCGGCGACCAATGACGGCCTCTTCGTCAGTGTCGATCACGGCCACAGGTGGTACGGCGGCATGATCGAGGGCGAAAGCGACTTCATAGCGGTGAACAGTCTTGCTGACGGAACCCTGAGCCTGGTCGCTCCCAAGCGGGCCTTTCTGTCGCATGACGCCGGCAAGTCGTGGAGCGAAGTCAGCTACCCGCAGTACGTCACCGGACTGTACAACCTGACGGCAGTGCCGGACGGTTCCTTGTGGCTGGCCACGAGGGAAGGCGCGTTGCACTCGACTGACGGCGGCAAGACATGGGAGCACACGCTGGGAGGCTTGCCGGCGCGCAATGTTTTCGCGGTGCACTACGATCCCGTCTCGCAGCGCCTGTTGGCCACTGCGATGTTTACGCGCGGCGTGTTTGAAAGCAAGGATGGCGGCCAGAGCTGGCAGCGCACTCCGGACACCGGAGTTTCGATAAAGTCGGCATTGCATTATCAGGGCAGATTGCTGGCCGCATCCTCGTATAACGGATTGTTGCTGCAAGTGGGCGGGGAGGGCGGAGATTCCTCGGAGACCGCGCACGTGGCAGCGGCAAGTTCGACGACGAATCGTCAATAGCAAGACAAACCAGGGAACTAAAAAAGGGGGGAATTTAATCCCCCCTTTTTTCTTGTGCAGGCGGCGCGGGCGAACGAGCGTTGAGTCATTCCCGATATAGAAATTGTGGGCCGGAGTTTGCGCTTATGGGAATGGCTGTAAATCCCTATGGCCGTTGGACTCACAGGCAATCGGGAGAAATTGAGTTTCAAACTGGGACGGCAGAGGAATTCCCAGGAACGGTAGATTTGGATAACTACTTTCAAATGAGCGTAGAGCTGCGCTGCGAAGTTTGGTGCGCGGCGTGCTTTTGGATAAGACGAATTAGTGAAGGGTGGATCGAAGGCGGTTGCGCTCATGAAGGTAAATGGCAGGAAATCGCGGGACCTGGGGCAGCCTGAATCAGCTCCCCCGTCTATAGCAACGTTGGCCAAGGCGAACAGAGTTGAACGTGGGGCGCGGCACTTTGACAACGGGCAGCAGCAAGGCAACGTGGCGGCAGGCAGGGTTTTGGACGCATTCGAAAGTGACAGGCAAGGCGAAGCGATGGACTCCTGCTGCGGTGACAGCAAGGGGCGTGTTCCGGAGATGGCACGTCCCTTGCGCCTGCAATGCAGCGATTGCGAGGACCTGCTGCATGAGCTTTCCAGTGTCGTCACCGGGGTGCTGATGAACGCCCAGGTGCTGGAGTGGAAGCTGCCGCCGTACAGCCATCTGAAGCGCTCGGTACGCGAGGTGGAGCGCAACGCACAGCGCGGCGGCGAGTTGCTGAAACGGCTTATGCGGCGCCTCGCCCGTGTCGAGGCGAAGAGCGAAAGCGCGGACACACCCGGCGGGGAAATTGAAGCCATACGGACCCCCATACCTGGTGAACTAACTTGGAAGCGGACCGGCGCCGCCTCGCCTGACCTCACATGCGATTGTGACCCACGCACTAGCGGCGTTTTCCCAAAAAGGGATGATGGTAATAGGCGCTAGAGATTGGCGCGCCCCGGCAGTTGGTTAAGGCCGGGCAGGAGGCGAGTCACGTGATTGCAGCAGAAGCAGTTCCCGTCAGCGAGCAGACGTTTGAGACCAACCTGTTGAACTTATTGATCGTGGAAGATGAGCGGTCGGTGCGGGAGTGCTGCCGGGACGTAGCCCGTTCCCTGGGTTTCAGCACGCAACTGGCTGAATCGCGGGACGAGGCCTGCCGTATTCTGGACACCGCCAGTACCGATGTCGTCTTGCTCGATCTGCGACTGCCGGGCAGCAATGGCCTGGAAATCCTGCGCGAAATCAAGCAGAGGCGACCGGAAGCGGTCACCATCGTGATGACCGGGTTCGCCACGGTGCAGTCGGCGGTCCAGGCCATGAAGCTTGGCGCCTACGACTACATCACGAAGCCTTTCAACTACGACGAACTGCGCCTGGAACTGGAGCGAGTCACCAGCCACCTGAAGCTCACCACCGAGAATCGCCTGCTGCGGGAGCAGTTGCGGTCCAAACAGGGCTTCGGTCAACTGGTGGGGCATTCCCCGGAGATGGAGAAGCTGTATCGCATCATTGCCAAGGCGGCGCACAGCACCCACCCGGTGCTGATCCTGGGCGAGAGTGGCACCGGCAAGGAACTGATCGCCGGCGCTTTGCACGGTTTAAGCGGGCGGCGCCAAAATAATTACATCCGCATCAATTGCGCCGCCATTCCGGAGAACCTTTTGGAAAGCGAGCTTTTCGGTCACGAAAAAGGCTCCTTCACCGGNNGACTGCGGCTCGCTGGTGCCGACCTTGATTGAAAGCGAACTTTTCGGCTATGTGCGCGGAGCCTTTACCGGGGCGGTGCGGTCGAAAGAAGGTCTGCTGGCGACCGCCGAAGGCGGTACGGTTTTTCTGGACGAGGTCGGGGAACTACCCGTCGACCTGCAAGCCAAGCTGTTGCGGGCCATTCAGGAAAAGGAAATCCGGCCGGTGGGCGGGACCCGTCCGATGCCGATTAATGTTCGTATCCTGGCGGCCACCAACCGCGATCTGGATGCGGCCGTGAGCCAGGGGACCTTCCGCCGCGATCTCTACTTCCGCCTGAATGTGCTCACCCTGAGGATGCCGCCGCTGCGGGAGCGCAAGCAGGACATCCCGTTGCTGATTGGCCACGTACTGGAGCGGATCAACAAAACCGTTGCCGGCAGCGAGCACATTGTGGGTGACGACGCCCTGCGGCTGATGCTCAATTACGACTGGCCGGGCAATGTCCGCGAGCTGGAGAATTGTATTGAGCGCGCCTGCACCACCTGCTCGCTGCCCACAATTCACGTAGCCGATTTGCCCACGCAGATACAGGACGCCCAGGCGCTCGTCGCAGCACCGGAGGGGGCGGTTGACCCGGCTGCGATTACCCGGCTGGAAGAACTGGAAAAACAAGCGATTCTACACGCCATTCAGGTGCTGGACGGAGATAAGCTGGAAGCCGCGCGGCGCCTGGGCATCGGCAAGACCACGCTGTATCGCAAACTGAAAGAATACGGCTCGGCCCTATGAAGTTCCTGCTGGTATGCGCCGCGGGCCGCGGAAGACAAGCTTATCCGGACCCACGGGCGGCGCGTACCGGAGCTTAAGCGGCGCGCGGCCACGCCAATGAAACTGACAAGCACCCCAGCGAGTCGGGCAGCTGAAGTGTGCCCTCGCCGGCGGAGAAAGGGAAATATGATCCTGTTAGTGACCACATCATCTCGGGCAAGGGAATGCGCTGCAGCGCTGGAACGGGGAACCGGTCACAAGACGCACGTGGCGAGCTCGGTGCCGCAGGCAGTGACAAAAATGCAGGCAGCGGAATACGACGGACTGGCGATTGATCAGTCGCTGCTGGAATCCGACTTTCGCGCCCTCGACACCCTGCTGAACCGTTGCGGCGTCGCCATGCCACTCTACGTAAATCTTGCCTTGCACAGCAACGAACGAGTCGTGCGCGAGGTGCAGGTAGCATTGCGGCGTGCCGAGAAAGAAAAGCTCATGGCCACGCGCACGGCGGAGCACGTACTCCGCAACCAGCTGCGCAGCCAGGTAACCGGTATCCTGCTGAACTCAGAGCTGGCGCTGCGGCAGAAAACCATCCCTCCCGACGTCGAGGAGAAGATCAGGGCAGTACGTGAGCTGGCGGAAAAGATGCGCTCGCAACTTCAAATTGCCTGACCCGACGACGGTACCTTCCATCCTGGTCATCGGGAAAGAAAAATCCCTCTCCACGTGGAGAGGGACCACAATTTCCGACCGGCGGAGGCTAGGCTTTCGTGACTTTGCCGCTGCGCAGACAGCTGGCGCAGACCCGCATACGCCGGCTCCCGCCTGGAACTTTGGCGCGGACCGGCCGCAGGTTGACATTCCAGCGCCGCCGCTTCACGTTGTGCGCGTGACTGATATTGTTTCCAAATTGCGGACCCTTGCCGCAGATTTCACAAACTTGTGCCATGATTTCTCCAGATGATTGCCAAGCTGGCTGGATGAACAACAATTATAACGTTCTCTTTGGCAATCCCGCAATCCGATAGCGGGTCAAAGCCGAGACGGGTATCGACACTGACGCGCCGCCAGATTGTGGATCGATTGACATGTTCAGCCAGCCTGCTTACTCTGAACTAGCGTGATTGTGCGTCGTATCTCGCCGAGGAAACATCCAATCGTTATGCGTTCCCTGCTTCGCCATCTGCGGTTTCTAGCGGCCGTTCAACTCTTGCCGGCCTTGGAGAGCGGGGAGGAAACCACGCTGGTCGGCGGCCAGGCCGTGCTGGAAGGCGTGATGATGCGTTCCCCGCACGCCTGGGGCATCTGCATTCGCCGTCCCGACGGTACCCTGGCGACCCACTCCGAACCGCTGGAGAAGCTCTCCGACAAACATAAGTGGATGGGCTGGCCGTTTATGCGGGGCATCATGACGCTGGGTCAGGCGATGACGCTGGGCTTTCGCGCGCTGCGCTATTCGGCCAACGTTGCTCTGGATGAACTGGATCCGGATGAAGAGAAAAAGACCGAAATCAGCGGCTGGGTGATTGCCGCTAATCTGGTCCTGTCTCTCGCGTTCTTCATCTTCATGTACAAGTTTGTGCCGCTGCTGGCGGCCACCAAGTTGAAGAACCACTACCCCGTCTTCGGCAATCAGATCCTGTTCAACGTGGTTGACGGCGTCATCCGCATCTCGCTGTTCCTGCTGTTCATCTGGGGCATTTCGTTATGGCCCGATATCAAGCGGGTTTACCGATATCACGGGGCTGAGCACAAAACGGTGTTCGCCTTCGAGAACAACGATCCGCTGACGGTGAAGAACGCGCAGTCGTACTCGACGTTTCATCCACGCTGCGGCACCAGCTTCCTGATGACCGTAATGCTGATCGCGATGTTCACCTACATGCTGGTTCCGGCGACCACGTTCTGGGCGCGCTTTGCATCGCGCATCGCATTGCTGCCGGTGATCGCCGCCGTTTCCTATGAGTTGATCCGCTTCGCGGCCAAGCATGGCTCGTCGCTCTTCGCCGTGCTGACCAAGCCGGGACTGTGGCTGCAGCGCATCACGACGCAGCCTCCCGCCGACGATCAGGTGGAAACCGCCATCGCCGCCCTCAACGAAGCCATGGAACTGGAGAAGCAGCGCGGCGGCGAACTGGTGATTGCCTAGCGGCGCCCGCCGCGAGAACTGCGATTCCCATTCAATTTGATCGCGCTCTTTGTGGTTTTGAAGGGGCACGGCTTCCGCCGCGCCGATATTCAATTAATTTTCAAGTGTCATCCTGAGCGGAGTCGAAGGACCCCTATTCGGGCAAAAACATTTCTGTTGCGATAGAGGTCCTTCGACTGCGCTCGGGTCCACCCTCCGCTCCGCTCAGGATGACACGACGCAGAGCATGTTTCCGTACAATAGAGCTGATCCCATGTTTGAACGCATAGAACATATCGAAACCAAGTATGAAGAGTTGAACCAGGCTCTCGCGTCGCCGGACATCGTCTCCGACTCGCAGCGCTACCAGAAGACCGCCAAGGCGCATAGTGAATTGCAGCCGGTGGTCGAGAAGTATCGCGAGTACAAGGACCTGACGCGCGGCATCGAGGAAAGTAAAGCGCTCGCCGCCGATGAGACCGATCCCGAAATGCTCGCTTATGCCAGCGAGGAGATGAAGAAGCTGGAGGAGCGGCTGGCGCAGGTGGAAGAAGAATTGAAAGTCCTGCTTCTGCCCAAAGACCCGAACGACGAAAAGAACGTGATCCTGGAAATTCGCGCCGGCACCGGCGGCGACGAGGCCACGCTCTTCGCCGCCGAAATCTTCCGTATGTACACGCGCTTTGCCGAAGGCAATCGCTGGAAGGTAGAGGTGCTCTCGACGTCCGAGTCGAGCGTCGGCGGGCTGAAAGAAGTGATCGCCATCATCGAAGGCCAGCGGGTTTACTCGCGGATGAAGTACGAGAGCGGCGTACATCGCGTGCAGCGCGTGCCGGAGACCGAGACGCAGGGCCGCGTGCACACTTCGGCCGTGACCGTTGCGGTGCTGCCCGAAGCCGAAGACGTGGACATCAAGATCGAGGCCAAGGACATTCGCATCGACACGTTCTGTTCGTCGGGCCCCGGCGGGCAGTCGGTGAACACGACATACTCTGCCGTGCGCATCACGCACTTGCCGACCAACACCGTGGTGAGTTGCCAGGACGAGAAGTCGCAGATCAAGAACCGCGAGAAGGGAATGCGCGTGCTGCGCGCCCGCCTCTACGAGATGGAGCAACAGAAGCAGCAGGCGGCGCTGGCCAAGGAGCGCAAGGCCATGGTGGGCAGCGGCGATCGCAGCGAGAAGATTCGCACCNNTTTCAGTCGGAGAAGCTGAAAGGGGACGAGGCTGGCGCGGCCTAAAGCACTTTATTTACCACAGAGACATAGAGGAAGCTGGAAGGTTTTCATCCGCAATGGTCAACTGTCGTTCTCGCGCGAAGATAAAATCCACGAGTTCTTAACGATGTGAAAAAGTTGATTTTCTCTGTGTCTCTGAGTCTCTGTGGTTAACTAGTTCCTTCCATGCAACTGAAGCAAGCCCTCGCGTCAGCGATCGATCGTCTGGAAGCGGCCGATGTAGGTTCGCCGCGCATGAATGCCGAGGTGCTGCTGAGGTTTGTCCTCGGCGTCAATCGTGCCTACCTGTACGCTCATCCCGAGCGCGAACTCACTGCCGAAGATGAAGCCCGTTACGATGAGGTCCTCGCCCAGCGCGCTACGGGCATGCCGTCGCAATACATCACTGGACATCAGGAGTTCTGGGGACTGGACTTCATCGTCTCGTCCGCGGTGCTGATCCCTCGCCCCGAGACCGAACATCTGGTCGAGACTGTCCTGGAACTTGCGCGCGACGTCGCGCAACCGAAGTTGGTGGATGTTGGCACCGGCTCGGGCTGTGTTGCGCTGGCCCTCGCCCACGAACTGAAGAGCGCTGAAGTCTACGCGGTCGATGTCTCTGGCGAGGCGCTGGAGATCGCGCGAGCCAACGCCTCGCGGCTGCAACTCGACAGCGCGGTGCGTTTCATGCAGAGCAAGGTTCTCCAAGCCCTGGCGGGCGTTGATGACTTCGACTTCGTGGTCAGCAATCCTCCGTATGTTGGCTTCGGCGAGGCCGACAAGGTGCAGAAGTCGGTGCGCGACTTTGAGCCGCGGGTAGCGGTCTTCGCGGGTGAGCAGGGGTTGGATGTGATTGGGCCGCTGATCGAGCAGTCGCAACGCGCCCTGAAGCCGGGTGGCTGGCTGGCGGTGGAGATCGGTTATTCGATGCGCGATGCAGTGGGTAGTTTGCTTAGTCCCACGATGTGGGAAGATGTGCGCGCCGTACCGGATTTGCAAGGGATTCCGCGGGTAGTGGCGGCGAGGAAGCGGTAAGCAGCATCCCGATGTATAACTAACAACTGACAACCGATAACCGACTAGCACCTCCTATGATCTCTGTCCCATCCTTCGCGAAGATCAATCTTGG
>PLBD01000440.1 GCA_003135315.1 Acidobacteriaceae bacterium
CGCCCACGCCGATGAACTTGATCGGCTGCCCGGTGACGTTGCGAATCGACAACGCTGCGCCACCGCGTGCGTCGCCATCCATCTTGGTGAGGACAACGCCGGTCAGCGCCAGCTTCTTGTGGAACTCGTCGGCCGAGCGCACCGCGTCCTGGCCGGTCATGGAGTCGGCAACGAAGAGGATCTCCTGCGGGTTCAGGATCTTCTTCAGCGACTGCATCTCGTCCATCAACTGCTCGTCGATGTGCAGACGTCCGGCAGTATCGACAATCAGCACGTCGCAGGCATTGTTGATGGCCTCGCGCCGCGCTTCCTTCACCAGCCGCTCGACGGTCGCGGTGTTCGACTCCTCGACTTTGCCTTCGTAAAGGTGGGCCTTGATAGCATTCGCGACAACCTTCAGCTGCTCGCGCGCCGCGGGACGATACACGTCCACCGACACCAGCATCGGACGGTGTCCGCCCTGCTTCAGCCAGTTCGCCAGCTTGCCGGAGGTCGTCGTCTTGCCGGAACCCTGCAGTCCGGCCATCAGCACCACGGTCGGCGGCTGCGACGCGAACTTCAGCTTCGCCGTGTCTTTGCCGAGGAGGTTGACCAGTTCGTCGCGAACGATCTTCACCACCTGCTCGGCGGGCGACAGCGAGGTCATCACTTCCTGACCGACAGCCTTCTCGCGAATGTGGTCGACCAGCTCTTTGACGACCTTGAAATTGACGTCGGCTTCCAGCAGCGCCATGCGGATTTCTTTCAGCGCTTCGCCGATATTCTCTTCCGTCAGCGTGCCCTGTCCGCGCAGGTTCTTGAAGGTGCGCTGTAGTTTTTCTGTCAGGTTCTCAAACATTGTCAGGAGTCCACATGTGGCTGGATAGGCGGAATCTTCAGGCGTCCGCGCTGTTTGTCAGGATACCACGCAGCGGCCGCGAAACTGGGCTGGCGAAACGGGCCGACTCATCGTTGTGTCTCCGCCGTGCGATACACCTCTGCCGCCGCGACGACCGTATTGCAGTGAATGGCGATGGTGTCTTCAATGCGATTGGCATATCCGCCGGCGTAGGTCGTCATCACGGGGATATTGCGCGCCCGCGCCGCGCGCAAGACCATTTCATCGCGCTGCTTCAGCCCCTCGATGGACAGATTCAGTCCGCCCAGCTGGTCGTCGCGGTAGGGATCGGCCCCGGCAACGTAGCAGATCAGTTCCGGCTCGAACTGGCGCAGCCCCGAGCTCAGCGCGTTGTCCAGCCACGAGAGATACTCGGCGTCTCCGCAGCCGTCGGGAAGATTGACGTCGATCGACGATGGCGGCTTGTAGTAGGGATAGTTGTTCTCCTGGTGCAGCGAGATGGTGAACACTTCCTTGCGGGAGCTGCTGCTCACGCCCGGATTCGCCGCAGCGCCCAGCACCGCGGCCGGATGCGACGGCAGCCGGCTCGGTCTTTGTCCCGAAGAGCCGAAGATGAACGCGGTTCCGTTGCCCTGATGCACATCGCAATCCACCGTCATGGCGCGGCGGATGCGCCCGCGCTTCTGCATGGCGCGAATGGCGACGGCAAAATCGTTAATCATGCAGAAGCCTTCACCGTGATCGGGGAAGGCGTGATGAAATCCGCCGCCGATGTTCACGCAAAGGCCGTCCTCCAGCGCGCGCTCGGCCGCCAGGATCGACCCTCCGGTGTGCAGCATGAAAGCGTCCACCACCTGCTCGGAGTACGGAATCTCCATCTCCAGCTCTTCGCGCGCGCTCAGGCTGCCTTCCATCAGCTTGTTCACGTAATACGGCGAGTGCACCAGCATCACGTCGGACTCGTCGGCCGGCTCCGGCGCAAGGAAGTCGCTCTCCTCAGCCACTTGCTGTTCCAGCAGGCGCTCGCGGATCAGGCGGAACTTGTCGGCGCGAAACACGTGTTCGCCGATGTGCAGGTAATACTTCTCGCTATAAACCAGCTTGAAGGGCAGCATGGGCCGATGAGGTTGAGACAACCAATTTCACGCCGAAACTTCAATTCTAGACCCATAGGCGATGAACTGCGAAGGGTCTTTACAGCCTTTTCGTGACGGGTGGTGCTCATCCGAATTCTGCCCGGACACGGCAATGCCTTCTGGGCGGACTTGAAGGCCAACATCACGCCCGTGTGGGACGCCGAGAAGCGTGCTGGCCTGATCGAGGGCTACCACATCTTCCTCAATCAGACTAAGGCAAGCCCTGAAGATTGGGACTTGGGATACGTCCTCACCTACAAGAACATGGCCGCTCTCGACGGACTGGGCATGAAAGTTTTCGACTTGCGGATGAAACAGTACGGCGACAAGAGCAAGGAACAAAAGGTGATCGAGAAGCGCGTGGAGAATGTGCAGGTCATAGGTAGCTACCTGACTCGCAACATCACCCTGAAGTAGCGGCGTGGGTGCCCCGTTCTAGCCTTATGTTGGCTAGGGCGGGGATTGCATTCTCCGTTCCCTCTAGTATTACCTCTTACCTCGGCGTCGAGCACGCCCAAAGGGCTTTCGGTAGTGATGCTGCATCACTACNNAAGTATGTACTTTACGCAATGGAGGACTAACGAGACAGTCCTAAGTTAGGATTGGCGGTTTTATTTCGGCCAGCCCTCCGCTGGCTTCTTTTTCGCCAGAGCCTTCTTCACGGCATCACGCCAGTTCCCCTCCAATTTGAGGCGACCTGCTTTGGGGCCGCGAGTGGCCTTTTTCTTAGAATGGTTCGAGTTGTTCACCGCTTTCTTCTTGCTCACGACTGACAGTGTACTCCGGCTCTGCCGTCGGCTGTTTATACATAAGACGCTTTCCCTCTGCTCCCTTGATTCCCGCAATCGTGCGCTCGCCGTCATTTAACTGGCGATTATTCCAAAGAAAATCATACTGCCAAAGATAACGGTGCAGGTACTCACGGCTGATGTTGTGATAGATGCCCACGATGCCGCGTTTTACTAGCGCGTGAGTGCTCTCTGCCGTGTTCGTATGGACTGGCCCGCGAGCGTACTCTTTGGTCGAATGGCAAATAACGCTGTGCTGCGCGTACTCTGGCCCTACGCGAGTGTAAGACGTGTATTCATCCGTCATTAGATGTGCGCGTCTATCAACTTCTTCGCGGACTCCGTGGCCAATCGTGGCCATCGTTACATCGGCAATCACGCGACGGCGAAGGTGGCCATCAGGTTCAACGGCAACGAATACGGGCTGCTTGCTGGTGCCACGCCCCTTTTTGCTGGTGCCCTTGTAACGCGGTCTGCGCGGCCCGATGTACGTCTCATCGCATTCCACGATGCCCATCAACTTCGGCGCGTTGGCGTCTGGTGCCATTGCGAAGCGGATACGATTCATTAGGAACAAAGCCGACTTGTAGCTGATCTGGCACTGCCGCTGAATTTCCAATGCGCTAACGCCCTTTTTCGATGTGCAGGCTCGCCAGAATGCATAGCACCAATGCCGCAGTTCGATTCTAGATTCNNACTGTCCCGATGCGAACCGTGAACTGTTCCTTGCAATCGTGACAGCGCCACAGGAAACGCTTGTTGCGCTCGCCAGTCTTAGCGTCGCGCATCTTGTACACGTCCACGCTTCCGCACTTGACACAAGCGGGTGTGTTGCCCCATCGCTGCTTCTCTAGGAACTCAACAGCGGCTAGTTCGTCGCAACAGGCGAGAGGAATTCCCCTCACAAGGTCGGACTTGGAAAGACTGTGCTTGTTGTCCATGTGAGTAATTTTATACTTAGCGCAATGCTTGCGTCAAGTAAAAAGTAATCGAAGAGGTACTTGACTGCCGCATCGGGCAGGGTTATGCTNNGCGCGGCTGCCGATTACGCCACTACCGCACGCCCCGGCAGCGACTCTAACTCCTCCTACGGAATCAAGGTCGCTGCCGTTGTTTATTGCAGAATGATAGGTTGAGGAGCCTCCTGCTGCGCTTTAAGAGCGTATTTCTTCCGGCGCATCACGACTTCCTCGCGGTCGCGTAAGCGTTTCAGCACGGAATACAGATACGCGCGATATTTGAATTGCCCACTGACCTCTCGCCAGATGTCAGAGGGCGTCATTCCGCCCGGATGTCGGCGCAATAGTTCGCGAACAGCCTCTGTCTGATTTACGGGCTCTTGACTGTCGAGACCAGCGCGGTCACGAACGGCATTCAAGCGCTCAACCAGTTCCACGGTTTTCTCTGCGGCTGTGACGGGCTCGTCGGGTTCTATTTTGGTGTTGGGAAGGGCCATCTGATTTTTTTGTGCAGCTTCCGCAAGAAGCTGCACCTTGCGCATCTCGGCTTGGACGGCCCCATGCCAGACGTTAGCTTCCATCTGGGCAGCCTGTTGCGCTTGTTGGGCAAGTTGAAATGCCTGGGTGGTTTCGACCAATCGCTTTTGAGCTTCGGCGTGACGAAGTTTCAGTTCGTCGAGAATAGCAGCCATGCTCCCTCCTACGGGTGCAACTATGATAGCACATTGCTTCCTTGCTTACATAATTGCTGGGGATGCAAGGACTGAAAGCAAGTAACTTCCTCATCCCAAAGAGGTTACCGGAAACTTTCTCTTGACTTCATACGTCTAATAGCTGTATGAAGAGATTGCGCTTGGGGCTGGGTCGATAGGCTCCGCCATCGGTTTGGTTTTCCAAACACCACGCGCGACCCACGGCCTGCTTCACAGTGGGCCGTTGCTTTTTGTGCGCTACTTACCAGAATGTTCATCTTCTACGTGGATGAGAGCGGGTCTCCTACGGGCCACAAGGAACCCCTCTTGGACGGCCAGACTCCGCTGTTTGTCATCGCGTCTCTCGCCTTCAAGGCCGACGTTTGGCGTGATCTAGACCGCGCTTACCGTGACCTGAAAGTAAAATTCTTCTCTTCCGAAATTGGTAATCGC
>PLBD01000304.1 GCA_003135315.1 Acidobacteriaceae bacterium
GGTCCGAGAAGCCGACGTTACCGGCGCGAGAAATGTCAGCGAGGTGCGCAAGCTGGTGGACGAAAGCCAGGTCGAATTGCTGGGCGAAGTGCTCCGGTACGTGCTGGAAACCGGCAAGCTGCCGCCGCGCCGCTCGCAGACCGAAGCCGAGGGGCGGCAGTATTTCACCATGCATCCGGTGCTGGTGGATGCGCTGAACCGGCGGTTGGGCGGCTCGTGAGCAGGCCAATCGATCAACCCATGACGCGAGACTTGGAATTAGATTGCCTCGACCAGTTGGAAGCGACCCCTGCGATCCTGCGCGGATTGATGTGCGACCTGTCGGTCGAAGATACCGAATGGAAGCCTGAAGCGGACCGCTTTTCGGTGGCGGAAGTGCTCGCGCATCTTTCCCATTCCGAGTGGCATTGCTATCGGACACGCCTGGATCGGTTCATGGGTGAGGAACTTCCGGAGTTCGAGCCGGANNGAGGCGCAGATGTACCGGGACTTGTACCGCAATGCCAATGCGGAAGACGCCTTCGACCATTTTGAAGAGCAGCGCGAGACCAACGTGGAGTATCTGCGGACCTTGCCGCGCAGCGCCGGTGAACGCCGCGCCAGGCACCAGCAGGCCGGCGAAATCACCCTGCAACAAATGCTGCATGAGTGGACCATGCACGATCTGGGTCATATCCGGCAGATCGCCGAACTGGTGAGAGCGCGAAAACACTTGCAGGCAGCGGGAAAACTGGGCGATAGCTACCACTTGAAGCCATAGGGATGGGGGCCGGACGTGCTACGCTTGAGAGCGAGCCGGCCTTTGGGCCCGGAGGGGCTGTTCCCTCAGCGGCTAAAGCCNNTAACGGCACGCCTGAAGGCGTGCCCCTTCAAAGCACGACAACAGCAAGTTTGGAATGATTCGTTTGGGGGCTGTAAGGCACATGCAGACTGCACTGAAGGTCGCGGGGATATTCCACGCTCTCAAGGAAAAAATCGAAGCCAGGACCGCGAAGGTCGGGATTGTCGGGCTGGGTTATGTTGGTCTGCCGTTGGCGGTGGAGTTTGCCAAGGTCGGTTTCACGGTCACTGGAATCGACGTCCAGCAGTCGAAGGTTGAGGGGCTGAACCGCGGGGAATCGCACGTCCAGGATGTTCCCTCCGCCGAGATAGCGAAGCTGGTGAACGAGAAGCGCTTCAGCGCGACCACCGACTTTTCCGTAGTTCGCGACCTGGACACCATCAACATTTGCGTGCCCACGCCGTTGCGCAAGACCAAAGATCCTGACATGAGCTTCATCGTCTCCGCCGTCGAGGCGATCGCGAAACACTTCCATCCCGGCCTGCTGGTGATTCTGGAATCGACGACGTACCCGGGCACGACCGACGAACTGCTGCTGCCCACCTTCGAAAAGCTCGGCTTCCAAGCCGGTGAAGACTTTTTCCTGTGCTTCTCGCCCGAGCGCGTCGATCCGGGCAATCCGGTGTATCAGACCTTTAACACCCCCAAAGTTGTCGGCGGGATAACCCCCGCGTGCACGGAGATGGGGAAGCTGTTTTTCTCACAGGCGCTCGAAACCGTTGTCCCGGTGGCCAACACGCGCGTCGCAGAGATGGTGAAGCTGCTGGAGAACACCTTCCGCATGATCAACATCGGGCTGGTCAATGAAATGGCGTTGATGTGCGACGGCATGGGAATCAACGTCTGGGAAGTGATCGACGCGGCCGCCACCAAGCCCTTCGGCTTCATGCCGTTCTATCCCGGCCCGGGACTGGGCGGCCATTGCATCCCCATCGACCCGTTTTATCTTTCGTGGAAGACGAAGCAGTCGGGCATCGAGGCTCGCTTCATCGAACTGGCCGGCTACATCAATGGCAACATGCCGCACTTCGTGGTCGATAAGATCCAGACGGCGCTCAACCAGCACCGCAAGCCGGTAAACGGCTCGCACATCCACGTGGCGGGCGTCGCGTACAAACGCAACATTGACGACATGCGCGAGTCTCCCGCGCTGGACGTGATTCTCCTGTTGAAAAAGCGCGGCGCAGTGGTTTCTTACAGCGACCCCTTTGTACCCAGTCTGAAGCTGGACGGCTTCGCTTTGCAGGCAGAACCTCTGCTGGAATCAGCCGCCAAGGCAGACTGCGTGGTTATTGTCACCGACCACACCGATTTCGATTACAAAGGGCTGCTCTCGTCGGCGAAGCTGATCGTGGACACGCGCAACGCTATGAAGGCATTCCAGTCGGAGAAGATTGTGCGGCTGTAGGTTCGCGGCGGGAATTGGTTTTCCTTCCGCAGACTCCTGGAGGAGTCGAAGTAGCGCCCGATGCCGCCGGCTAAAGCCGGCTCGGGAAGAGAAATAAACGGCTTATCGGCACGACTGAAGTCGTGCCCTGTTACAAACCGCGAAGCAGACTTTTTCTGCAACCTCTGACCTCGTGCCCTGTTACAAAGCCGAGATTCCGCTGAGGGCCTGGAGTTAAGGTAAGGTAGCCAGTGAACTTCACTGGAACCGATGTGCAAAGAATTGCACATCAAGTGGACAAGGTCTTGCGCTTCCGCAAAATAATCCGTATAACTTATCTGTTATCAATTTGATAGAAATTTGGTTCTTTCTCGAATCGGCTAAATAATTGCACATACATTGAAATTTGCCAATGCAATCAAGGAGTGATTCGCCTGTGGCGCTTGCTGGCACCAAGACGACGATGCGTTCAGCCCTGACCCAACCGGCACAAGAAGCGCTGCCGGGAGGAAAACCTTCCTCGAAACTGTCATCCTTTGGGAAGACGTTCTGGCAGACATTGAAGCCCTTCGGCTGGCAAGGCCTGCTTCTGGTAGCGGTGCTGATCGTCCTGTACGCTTCGGTGCTCAGGCTGCTGGTTTATCAGTGGTATATCGATCCGGATTACTCGCATGGCTTTCTGGTGCCGGTGCTTTCCGCCTTCCTGATCTGGCAACGGCGGGACAAGCTACGCTTGATTCCGCTGCAGCCGTCGCCATGGGGCATGGTCATCGTGGCCTGTTCTATGGGGCTTCTGTTCCTGGGCAGCCTGGGGGCCGAATTGTCGATGGCCCGTCTGTCGATGCTGGGGACGATCTGCGGATTGATCGTTTATTTTGCTGGATCGAAGTTCTTGCGGGCGATGGCGTTTCCCTTGGCGTTTTTGCTGTTTGCCATTCCCATACCGGTAGTGGTGTACAACTCCATTGTCTTTCCGCTTCAGTTCATCGCCTCGCGCTTCGCCGTCAGGTTCCTGGAGATAATCAATCTCTTTCCGGTGCTGCGGGAGGGCAATGTTCTGGTGTTGCCGCACATGCACCTGGAGGTAGTGGAGGCGTGCAGCGGGATCCGCTCGCTCATGTCCTTGCTTGCGTTAGCGGCAGGTTATGGATATCTTGTTGAACGCAGCATTCCAGTGCGGTGGTTCCTGATAGTCGCGATGGTGCCGCTGGCTATCATCAGTAACGGCACCCGGGTCATGATCACAGCCGTCATGGCGAATTATCTTGGACCAAAGGCGGCGGAAGGATTTATGCACGAGTTTTCCGGTTGGGTGATTTTCGTAGTCGCGACCGTTTTGTTCCTGCTCTTGCACAGCGCGATCACCTTGATTCGCAAGAAGCTTGGGTGGTACGAAGCTGGGGGCACACCGCTGACTCCCACGGTGAGTCAATGAAGGCGGGGGCACGCTACTGGATCATGATTGCGGTGCTGCTGGGAGCAACAACCGGCATGGCTTACCTTTCGCATGGTGAGTCGGTCCCACCCGCCAAGCCGCTTTCCCAATTTCCCTCCCAGGTCGGCGCATACACCAGGGTGGTTGACTGGAAAATCGACCAGACCATACTGGATTTCATACACGTGACGGACTATCTGGACCGTGGCTACTGGAAACCCGGCCTGAACCAGGACATGGTGGGACTCTATATCGCGTATCTGCGCAGTCAGCGGACGGGCGCGTCCATCCATTCGCCCAAGAACTGTCTGCCGGGCGCGGGCTGGAATCCGGTGCAATCCTCGATCTATCAGTTGCCGCTCGACGATGGACGCAAGGTGCCCATCAATCTGTACATCCTGCGAAAAGGGTCGGACGAACAACTGGTGCTGTACTGGTACCAGGCGCACGGCCGGATTGTGGCCAGCGAGTACTGGGGCAAGGTCTATTTGGTGTATGACGCGTTACGCCTGAACCGCACTGACGCCGCGCTCGTCCGCATCACCATGCCGGTTGAGCAGGGAGACGAAGCGGCGACTCAGCAGCAGGCCATGGCGTTCGCAAAACAAGTTGCAACTGACGTTGATCAGATTATCCCTCGGTGAACCCAGGAGAAGTCATGCGGAACCGCTACATCGTCTCTGTCCTAATGGCTGTACTAACCGTCGTTCTAGCCGGTTGCAGCCGTAATCCCGAAGTCGCCAAGCGTAAGTACCTCGAGAGCGGCAACAAGTACATGGATGAGCAAAAGTACGACGCCGCGGCGATTCAATTCAAGAAAGCCATCCAGATCGATCCCAAGTTTGCCGAAGCCCACTTTCAGCTCGCCCAGGCCGATCTGAAACTGGAAAAGAACCAGGAAGCGTACAAGGAAATGAGTCAGGTGGTGGAACTGGACCCCAACCACCTCAAGGCGCGCCTTGCCCTGGGAGGCATGTATATGGCCTCCGGCCATAATTTTTACGGCAATGCTGAAGAACAGGCGCGCTACGTCATCGACCATGATCCCAACAACGCCGATGGCTACCTGTTGCTGGGCAACGTGCTGCTGGCGGAGAAACATCTGGACGATGCTCTGGCCAACTTCAGCAAGGCGATTGCTCTGAAGCCCACGGACCCCAACGCCTACCTGAACCGCGGGGCGGCCTATGTGTTCCTGAAGCAGGATGAAGCCGCGGAGAAGGACTTCCGCAAGGTCATTATTATCGATCCCCACATGCTTCCGGCCTACACCAACCTGGCCGGCTTCTACATGTACAAGAAAGATCCCAAGCAGGCCGAGGAAGTTTACCGTGAGGCGATCCGGAATAACCCGGATTCTCCCGTTCCGTATCTACGCCTGGCCGGTTTGATGCTGCAGCTGGGTCGCAAGGACGATGGCGAAGCGGTGGTGCAGCAGTTGCGCCAGGCCAAGCCAAGCTCCACCGACGTAGCTTCGGCCATTGGCGACTACTACCTCGCTGCCCGCAATGCGGATGGCGCCTTGAAGGAGTACCAGCGCGGTCTGAGTTTCGATCCCAAGAGCCAGCAACTGCAGGTCAAGGTCCTTGAGACCATGATCAATATGGGCAAGTACGAAGACGCCCAGAAGATGGTCGATCGGCTGCTGAAAGACGACCCGGGAGACGTTACCGCCCGCTTGACGAATGGCCGGCTGATGGCCATTAAGGGCAATACCGCCGAAGCCACCACGGTCCTGCGGCAAGTAGTAAAGGATGCCCCCGAAAATCCACAGGCGCATTTTGCTTTGGGTCAAGTGCTGCGGCAGACCGGCGACATGGCGGGTGCCAAGAGCGAGTTGCAGGAAGCGAACCGCATCCAGCCCAGCAGCCCGATGATTCTGCAAGCCCTCGCCGAAGTTTATCGCGATAGCAAGGACTACGACACGGCGGGCGAGTATGCGGCGCGGCTGCAGAAGCTCAATGAGAACAACCCCATGGCGCATTACCTCAACGCCACCATCTTCCTGGGACAAAAGAATTACGAGAAGGCCCTGGATGAGTTGAAGGAAGCGCAAAGAAGCGTACCCAACGATCCCGTTCTGTACGTCAACATGGCGTTTGCCTATGCCGGAGAAAAGAAGTATGCGGATGCGGAGCACATGTTCCAGAACGCTCTGCATTTGAATCCGACGTACGACAGCGCCATGGCGAACTACATCGCGCTGATGTTCGCAACCAATGAACCAGCCAAAGGTGTGGCGTTGGCCCAGCAGTATGCCACCGCCAACCCGAAGCGGACGACCGCGATCTTTATCTACGCCTCGGCTTTGGCGACAACCAGAAAGTACGACCTGGCCCTCACCGAGTACCAGAAAGCGCTGCAGATCGATCCCAAGTCTGCCGCTGCGTACATGCACATCGGCCAGATCTACGAGGCGATGGAAAAGTATGACGCGGCGTTGGATTCCTTCCAGAAGGCGCTGGCAATTCAACCCACGTCGACGTCGATCAACAACGCCATCGGCACCCTCTACATGCAGAAGGGCGACATGAAATCGGCGGGCAAGTATTTTCAGACCACGCTTTCGCAGAATGCCCACGACCCGGTGGCAGCCAACAATCTGGCGTGGGTCTATGCGCAAGAAGGGGAGAATCTCGATATGGCCCTGAGCCTGGCCACCCAGGCGAAGCAGGTAGCGCCGGACATGCAGGCCGTGAACGATACGCTGGCCTGGATCCAGTATAAGAAAGGGAACTATCGGGTTTCGGTTTCGCTGGCCGAAGATGCGGTGAAGAGTGCGCCGCAAAATCCCAGCTACCGCTATCACCTCGGCATGGCACTGAGCGGAGCAGGAGAAAAGGACCGTGCGAAGGCGGAGTTGCAGAAGGCCTTACAGTTGAACCTGAAAGGCCAGGACGCGGATGACGCCCATAAGACCCTGGCATCGTTGCAGTAGGGAACACCTTTTCGTGTAACCACGCATTTTCGAATATGCCGCCGGGGGCGGCGCGGCCTGACGATACAACGTCAGGCCGTTTTTTTGTCGCCGAGATGTGAGGGCTTGGATCAGGTTGTCCGAGTTCTGGGACCGCGGTTCGAAGCAATAAGCTGGGCTTGAGGGTACCACTATGGTGCCATTGCTTTGCCGCCGGCGGCCCTCTAAACTAACTAACTAGTTAGTTAAATGAAGGCCGCCGTTCAAACCGAATCCCGCCGCGGTGGCAGCCGTGGTCAGCCCGAGGCCAGCCGCAATTCCATCCTCAACGCCGCCCTGATGGAGTTCGCGCAGGAGGGTCTGGCCGGAGCTCGGATGGATGCGATCGCCCACACCGCCGGCGTCAACTAGGCGCTGCTTTACTACTACTTCCGCGACAAGGACAGCCTCTACGGCGCCATCCTCGACCGCTTCTTCGCACAGTTGCTGGAGCGCGTCATGGCGGTGTGCGACCAGCCCGGAACCGCGGGTGAGCGCTTCCTGTCCTACGCCAGGACGCATTTCGACGCCATCGCCGAATCGCCCTACTACGCTCGCATCTTCATGGGCGAACTGATGAGCAAGACCCGCGGCGGATCGCCGCACTTTGACCGCCTCTTTGCTGAGTATCTGCGGCCCATCGGGGATCGCGTGCTGGTTCTCCTGGACGAAGGCATCAGCAGTGCTGAGTTCCGCCCCGTAGACCCGAATCAGTTTCTGCCGTCGGCCATCGGATCGATCGTCCATTATTTTTTGACCGCGCCGCTGCGCGAGAAATTCATGCCTGAGCGCTACGCCTCCGGCGGGCAGGCCATCGCGGAACGTCGCGCCGCCGTGCTCGACTTCATCGCCGCCGCCCTGTTCAGCGATCGTGACGCAGGCATCGCGCTGGCGCAAACGGTCGCGGCCCAGACCGCGGAGGGCCCTCGCCGCAAGCGCGCCGCCCGCAGAAAGACGGGGCGTTCTGCCCCCTCGCTGCCGTCGCAACCCGCGCCCCCGCAGGACCAGCCGCCAATTCAAGCTGCGGATCCCGCTGCCCAGCCCAGCAAGCCGGGTGGATACAAATGGGTCAACCGTTGGTTCCCTGACTTTGAAACCGCCCGCAGGGTCTTGGCCGAGGAAAAATGGCGCCGCGGCAAGTCGCGCAGACGAAAGCCGCCAGCCACGCCCGCCAAGGAGAATGGGCCCCAGTGAAACCGCACAAATTCTTCGTCTTCTTGCTGGTCCTCTTAGGTATTGCCGCCGGCTATTACTTTTATTCCACCGACCGCACTCCCGATACCGTCCTCATCGGCATCGTCGATGCCAACCAGGTCATCGTCAGCTCCAAGATCATGGGACGCGTGGAGAAGCTGTACGTCGATGAAGGCTCGAAGGTGAAGGCCGGCGACCTGATCGCAGAAATCGACTCGGCTGAACTGGAGGCGCAGAAGAATGCCGCTCAGGCGACCATCAACGCCTACGACTCCCAGGTGTCATCCATGCGTGCCACCGAGGCGCAGACGCTGGGCGAGACCAACAGCGGCGTCGTCAATGCGCAGGCGAGGTTGGCCTCCAGCAAGGCTACTCTGGCGCAGGCCAAAGCTGATCTCGTCCGTATCCAGAGCGACTCGCAGCGCATGATCGAGCTGGCCAAAGCGGGCGTGGAATCTGACCAGGATCGCGTGCGTGCCGAGGCGCAGCTGGACGCGCAACAAGCCGCAGTCCTGAGCGCGCAGAAGAACGTCGACGCAGCCCAGGCCGACCTGATCACCGCCAACGCGCGGCTCCATCAGCAGCGTGCCGCGGCCAGCAACGTTGCCATGGACGAAGCGCAGGTCGCCAATGCGCGCGCCCAATTGGCCGAAGCCGATACCCGGCTGGGCTACACGAAAATCTATGCCCCGGTCACCGGGACCGTCTCCGTCCGCGCCACGCGACAGGGCGAGGTAGTGAATCCAGGCACGCCGATCGTGACCATCATCGACTTCGGCGACACCTGGGTCCGTGCCGAAGCACCTGAGACGGAGGGCCGCTTTATTTCGCAAGGCGACAAGCTGAAAGTGCGCTTGCCGGCCGGCCAGCCCATCGAAGGCACGGTGATCTTCAAGGCCGTCGAAAGCGATTACGCCACCCAGCGCGATGTGAGCCGCCGCAAGCGCGACATCAAGACCATCGGGCTGAAGCTGAAAGTCGACAACCCCGACGGCGCCCTGGTTCCAGGGATGACCGCCGAAGTCCTGCTGCCGAAGGACCTGACCAAGAACCTGGCCAAAGACGCGCGATGAGCGGGGTTAAACAGTTCTCTCTTGGCGGGTGTCGTCCCGGGCGGAGCGAAGCGGAGTGCTGGGTGGGTGGGAATAAGTCACCGAGTCCCGTAGGGACGACAGATTCTCCCCGCACGATTTCAGTCGTGCCGAACGCGATGCGTAAATAGATTCTTTAGCCGGCGACACTGGAGCGCAATGACCTGGTTTAAACGCACAACGACCCTGACTGCCGATGGTTGTCCCGAGCCCCCCAACGGCGATGCCATCGTCGTCGACCACATCACCAAGAAATACGGCGACTTCACCGCCGTCGACGACGTTTCGTTCAACGTGCATCAGGGCGAGATCTTCGGCCTGCTCGGACCGAACGGTGCGGGCAAGTCCACCCTCATTCGCATGATGACGACCCTGCTGCCCATCACCAGCGGCCGCGCCCTCATCAACGGCTTTGATGTCTCTAAGCAGCCCGACAACGCGCGCCGGTGCATGGGCGTTATCCCGCAGGCGCTGACCAGCGACATCGACCTCACCGTCGAGGAGAATCTCAACATCTACGCCAAGCTGTATGGCGTTTCCGCCGAAGATCGCAAGCGTAACATCGACGAATTATTGACGACGGTCGATCTGCAGAAGTGGCGTCACGCGCAAACCAAGACGCTCTCCGGCGGCATGAGGAGGCGTCTGGAAATCGCGCGCGGCCTGGTGCACAGTCCGAAGATATTCTTCCTCGACGAGCCCACCACGGGGCTAGATCCTGTCTCGCGTGTCGCCGTCTGGGAGATGCTCACCAAGATCAAGAACAACCGCGACCTCACCATCCTCATCACCACCCACTACATGGACGAAGCCGATCGTCTCTGCGATCGCATCGCCATTGTCGACCACGGCAAGTTGGTCGCGCTGGATTCACCGCAGGCCTTGAAGGCGAGCGTGCCCGGGACCAACGTCATCGAAGCCCAGTTCCTGAATGCGCCGGCAGACTGGCAAGAGGAACTCGGAAAGCTCGATGACGTTACCTCCGTGCAGCCCGAAGCCGCGCACATGTACCGCATCCTCACCAGCAATGGCTCGAAGACTACGACGGAGCTGGTGGAACTCGCCGTGCGCTCCAATGTTCAGGTGAAGTCGCTCTCCGTACAAAACACTACCCTGGACGATGTCTTCGTCCACTTCACGGGACGCCAGTTGCGCGACGAGCAGGTGAAGGCCTTCGCCTTCGTGATGCCGGATCGTCCGGGGATGCGCCCATGACGGGTGGAGAACATGAGCAGGGTTTGTACGTCCCGAGCCGCCTGAAACGCAAAAGCTCGCGACGCGGCGTCGGCAACGATGCTCCCGTCCCGCTGCGCGGGACGACTCAGCTTAGCCCAGGACGGAGCGCAG